>JAKBAR010000027.1 GCA_021808925.1 Pseudomonadota bacterium
TCCATACCTTCCTTTTCTCCTCTTCACTTTTCAACCGATCAAGCTCGTTTGTTGTGTCCCCTTTCTACCAACCCAAACAAAAACTGTCAATACCTTTTTTTCACAATCATACCTTTTTCTTTTTCACTCCTCCAGATAAGGATGGTAACCCCCCGCGCGAAGTGCTTTGTATTGCTAAAATTAGCGCATTTATTAACGGAATTTTATCTTTCTTTTTTTATCATCAGAAATGACGAGTGCCCTATGCCGGGAGGTTCACCATGCCTTTGATCCTATGCTTTCTCATCATTATGATGATCAGCCCAAATACGAGCACAGCAAGCGAGAATTCTTTTGAGGAGATCATTCACAAAAAAGAAATAACACGAAAACTCCCCACAGGATTTGAAGCAGAACTTCAAGAAAAAACACTTAATCTCGAGGATGAGCTCAAGAAAAAGCGCACACATGTTTTTAACGATGTGGTGTCTGAAGTAAAAATAATGATGAAAAAAATTAGTCTTTCGGAAGAGAATATTCCCTTTTTCTCGCATTATTTTTTAAAAGCGACGCAGAACCTGATTCCCAAAAGCCTAATGATTGATACATTTTTAGGAATTCACACCCATCAAGATCTCGCACTCTCTTTCCTTCGGCTTGGGACAAGCGCCCTCAATGCCGATCTTTTCAACACAACCAAAAATGTGGACAAAAAAATCTTAGAGGCCTTTGCCACAGATAATTATTATTTTACATTTCAGTGGTTTTCGCACCACTTATCAGATCTTTT
Organism: Pseudomonadota bacterium; assembly: GCA_021808925.1. Lineage (GTDB taxonomy): Bacteria > Pseudomonadota > Alphaproteobacteria > Paracaedibacterales > JAKBAR01 > JAKBAR01. The sequence goes on from JAKBAR010000027.1 coordinate 770, forward strand.
TAATGACCTAAGCCTCTTGCCCCCTCACCATCATTACGAAGAAACATCGTCTCTTTACACAATTCAAGGGCGCGGCAAAATGCTTGAAAGCATCATCAGCCTTTTCCAAATCGGGCAATGGTCACTCTTAAGGATGGATAAAGACGATGAACGCCGTAAGAATATTATCCTTTGTGCCGAAAATATTTTTAAGAACACAACATTTTTTTATAAATATCACGCGCAAAGAACGCCTGATTGGCATGACATCATTGAACACAGTGGCAGCCTTTCAAACATGGCAAAAAATATCATTTTTATCGAAAGTCCCATCGGCACGAATGATCTCAAAAATATTTTATTTAAAACGTATACGCAAACAATGAAAGGAGCTTTAAACCGCGATGAAGAAACATTTTATACACTCAAAGATTCCAATGAAAAATTAACAATGGGAGATTTTCACGATCTTTTAAAGCTAATGTATTTTGAATCCATAGATTTTTATGAAAATCATCTTTTGAAAAATTATAAAGAACACTACAAAACCATTGAAGATTCATTTTTAAAAATAGTAAATGATAAAAACGAAAAAAATAATTGATTGATTTAAAACGAATATTATAGAATACACAGGAAAAATATTTTGGGAGACACGTATGATTAAAACATTACTCACCCTTGCAATGATGACGAGCTCTGCTTTGGCCGTTAATCTTGCCATCAAACTTGAGCTTACAGAGAACGCTAAGAAGGTTATCAACAGCATTCTTGATAAGGGCACACTTGATGAAACCACAAAGAAAAAGCTCGTCAAAACCCCCCATATCACGATCGGTTATATTGAAAATATTGACAGCGAAAAAACAGCTAAAAAAATTTTTAATTCAGCCAAAAATTTCCTCGAAAAAGAGTTAGAAGAAAATTCTTTTGATTATTATGTTGAAGAAATGGCGATTAAATTTGATTCTCACACGGTTCTTGCGCCCACAAAAAACACTGAAAAGAATCTTAAAAAACTCAATGGAAAGCTTGAGGAGTATGTGAATAACCTAGGATATAAATTTAATAAGTTCACGACAAACGACAATTACACCCCTCACATCACACTTATTAATGGAACCGTTGGGCCTAATCGCCTCAAATCCATGAACAAAGAAATCGATAAGATTAAAGAAAAGAAAAACGGCAACCTTTTCTTTAAAATTGATTCCATCGGATCGGGTATTAAAAAATAAGAAGAATACCCACAACAAAAAAACCCAGGTCACCCTGGGTTTTTTAATAACGTGCCATTCAAAACACGAAAGTTCTTTAGCGCGAGTAATACTCAATCACTAGATTAGGCTCCATTTGCACCGGATAAGGCACATCAGAAAGCTTTGGCCCACGCGTAAACGTTCCTGTAAGTTTTTTATGATCAACATCCATATAATCAGGCACATCACGTTCATTTGACTGAACAGCCGTCATCATCGCAGGATTCTCAAGCATCTTTGGAGATACCGTAATCACATCACCGTCACGCACAATGGCTGAACCAATATTCATACGACGGCCATTTACTTTTACATGACCATGGCTGACGAGTTGACGGGCAGCAAACACAGTTGATGCGAATTTCATACGGTACACCACTGCATCCAAGCGACGCTCTAAAAGCTCAATCATATTTTCAGATGTATCACCCTTGCGACGCGCAGCTTCCTGATAAATTTTGCGGAATTGTGTTTCGCTAATTGAACCATAGTACCCCTTCAGCTTTTGCTTTGCACGAAGCTGTAACCCATAGTCAGAGATTTTACTCCGCTGCTGACCATGCTGACCAGGCCCATAGTTGCGCGTGTTAATAGGACTCTTGGGGCGACCCCACAAGTTAACGCCAAGGCGGCGATCAATTTTATGTTTTGCTGTAATACGCTTTGTCATGAATAAATAAAACCTTCTATTGGTTTACATTGTTAGCACTAATATTGCCCCCATTCCTACCCGATTTCGAGGCTTCTGTCAACACTTCCGTTTCACTAGAAAGAATATATGGAAAATATCTGGAAAAATGTTTTTTATTAACTAAACCGTAACTTTTGCCTGGGATACTGGAAGCAGACAAAGAGACATCTACTTAGAGGACTAACCCCATGAAATACCTTCTTTTAATGACGAGTTTCCTGATTGCTATCGCGTCCATGACGCCGCAGGAGGCCTTTGCAGCATCCCAAAAAAAAGTTGTAAAAAAGAAACCTGTTACGAAGAAAAAGGTCGTAAAAATCGAAGAGGATGAAGAAGAGGATTACGTTCCTCCGAAGAAAACTGCAACAAAGAAAAAAACACCTGTGAAAAAGGTCGTAAAGAAAAAAGTTGAGGTTGACGAGGAAGAGGAAGATGACGAGGAAGAGGTAAAACCCAAAAAGAAAACAACAAAGAAAAAAGACACAAGTATTTTTGGAAAACTTCTTGATACAGGTTCAGAGCTCGCAAAAATTGGCGCAAAAGCAGGCGCTAAAATCGGTAGCAAGTATATTGATATCGATATCCAAAATAAAAAAATGGAGGCTGAGAAGAAAAGAAAACAAGCACTACTATGTGAAGAGCTTGAAGCAAACATCGACGAAACAACGCTCAAGCAAGTGCCTGCTTTGATGAAAAAACTCACTGAAAATAAGTGCCCAAAGGATATAAAACTAGCACTTCAAGATCGTGCCACGACGCTTTTCCTTGAGGAAGGTGAACTTGTCCCCTCCGCTTTGATGACCAAACTTTCCTTTTTAAAGAAAGCTGCTACAGATGCTGGTTATAAAATCACGAAAACAACAGAAGGTTCTAAGGCTGTAAATAAAGAGGAGGAAGAAGAAGGGAGTGAGGAAGAGACATCAGGAAAGAAACCCTTTGAAAAACTTCCAGAGCCTAAAAAAATTGAAATATGTGAGACAAAGCTTGCACAACTAAATCTTAAGAGGACGCTTAATGATCCAAATCTGGTAAAATATAATAAATTTATGAATGATGAAGTTGTTGAGAAGTGTGAAGATTTTGAACCCAAGTCAGGAGAGCCTGGACCTTATGAAAAATGGGAAAATAGGATATGCAAAGCTTTTCGTGACAGAAAGATCGATATTCTCCCTAAAAACCTTGCAACGACAGACTGCTTAAACCTTTTAAAAGGTGAAATGATTGGGATAAACCCGCTTAAGGATGAAAAAAAGGTTACCATTGGATACACCCACGCTGATGAACAAGAAAGCGGAAACAACGAGCGAGAAAATAATAACCGTAGTGGCGGCAATGACAATAAAGGAGACAAGTGTAAAGGCAAAGTAGGAGCCGACCTTTTCTATTGCCAAAACCAAAGATAAAAGAACTGATCTACACCAAAACGCCCATGAGTGCACGTCCCTCATCGGTGTTTTGGATCCGCACAGGTAGAAGATCGCCTGGCTCTGGCAAGACCTGTGATTTTTTATCAAAAGGCACACCAATTGGCGCAAACGTATCTGTTTTTCCCTTGATGAGAAGATGATCGCCTTGATCCGTGACTTCTTCAACTAACATAGTATGCACTGCCCCCACTTGTTTTTGAAAATAATGCTGAAGAGCTTTGTCACCCGCTTGACGCAAGAGCGCTGCACGCTGCTTGATCACATCCCCCCTTACTTGCGGCATTCGGGCTGCGGGCGTTCCAGGGCGCTTTGAGTAAGGAAAAATATGTAAATATGTCAGATCACACTCTTTAATAATATTCAAAGTATTTTTAAACATGGCCTCATTTTCTGTGGGAAAGCCTGCGATAATATCCGCGCCGAAAACAACGTCAGGACGAAGAGAGCGTGCTTTTTCACAAAAATGAAGAATATCTTGGCGCAGATGGCGACGCTTCATACGCTTTAAAACAAGGTCATCCCCCGCCTGAAGGCTAATGTGGAGGTGGGGCATAAGACGTTGGTCATGCGCAATCACATCCCAAAGATCAGCGTCAACTTCAACGGGATCAATGGATGAAAGGCGCAAACGTTTAAGCTCAGGAACTAAGGTAAATAAACGCTTAATCGTCTGCCCTAATGTTGGTTCAGCAGGCAAATCTTTGCCATAGTCCGTAATATCCACACCTGTAAAAACAATTTCCTTATACCCAGATGCGAGGAGCAGCTTGACCTGTGCCACGATTTCACCAAGAGGCACACTGCGCGAATTTCCGCGTCCAAAGGGAATCGTGCAAAACGTACAGCGGTGATTACAGCCATTTTGCACCTGAATAAAAGCGCGCACCTTTCCCTCAAAACTACTAATGAGATGCGCTGCCGTCTCCTTCACCGACATAATATCATTGACAAGAACCCGCTCTGTCTTATTTTGATAGCTCTCAAGCTTCATTTTTTCATCATTGCCAAGAACGCGCTCAACCTCCGCCATCTCTCCATACTGCGTCGGATTAATTTGGGCAGAGCACCCTGTAACAATAATGTTCGCCTCAGGATTTTCACGTTTAAGCTTGCGAATGGATTGACGCGCCTGACGCTCTGCTTCCTTTGTCACAGCACACGTATTCACAAGAATGGTATTGCTCAGCCCCGCCTCTGTGGCAAGATTGCGCATGACCTCTGACTCATACGTATTGAGGCGGCATCCAAAAGTTACAATTTTAATCGTATCACTATCTTTTTTTAAAGCGCTTGTCATTCTTCTATTTTAAGGAGGTGTGAAAATTTTCCATTCTAATATAAGGATTTATACGCACAAATGGTAGTGTTAATTGTTTTTAATTTTTTATAAAGGGTAATAATAACGCATTAAAATGCTATTTTTTAGGGAAATTCCTTTAATTATAAAATTCCCCAGCATAAAGGATACGCGCTTCTCCTGTCATAAACCACTGATCCTCTATTTGATCAAAAAAAAGTTCTCCCCCCTCCTGCACAACCTTGACGTGTTTTATTTGAGGTTGCAAAAGATGATAGCTAAACGACGCTGCATAGGCAGCCGTCCCACACGCAGGCGTAGCGCCCACACCACGCTCCCACACACGAAGGCAAAGCTCTCCCTCCTTTTTCATTGAGATAAAACTAATATTAGCTCCACGTTTAAAAAAAGGATGATGCTCAAGTTGTGGCGCGATCGCTTGAATATTCACATGACGCATATCCTGTAAAAAAAGAATCAAGTGAGGATTTCCAACATCCACCGCAAAGATATTTATAAAATTCTCTTGATCAAAAAACCAGTGAATATCCTGAGTAAGCTCCTCTGTCTTTAGCATAAGTTTTGGCGGCTGCAACGTGACTTTGACTTGCCCAAAGGGATAGCTATCTTTTAACACAGTAAGCGAGAGAGGTCCCGCTAAAGTTTTGAGGGTAAGGGACTTTTGTTGCCTTTGATGTGCGAGAAAAAATCCCACACAGCGCGTACCATTACCACAAGCCTCAGCCTCACTCCCATCTCTATTAAAAAAGCGAATCTCACAATCGTCGGTATAGACAATCAACTGATCAAAGCCAATGCCACGACGTCTATCAGCAAGCTTTTGAATGAAAACCTTATCATTCTTAAAGTGATTTTTGTGCAACATCACAAAGTCATTGCCAAGCGCTTCAGCTTTGATAAAAGGAAAAAAAGGCATACGCTAAAATTTCACCAAAAAATAATTCATCTGATTCTTCACTGCTTTTTATTTTTTTTCCACATTTTTTAAAAACACCCTGCTTAAAAAAAAGTCTGCTTTACCTTTTTTTAATCTTTTCTCTATAGCATTTAGGGTAGAGAGGCGTTGTGCCAGACGTGATCCCATGAAAACATTACTCATGCGCAAAAAAGAATTCGTCTCAAAATTTCAAAGCCTATCCTACCAGGGATCTCATCCCCATTGGGTTCACTTTGTTGCATGTTTTTTTGAAGGTATACCGAGCCAACTCCTTGACAATTCTAAGGATCATACACTTTTAGAAAAAGTGAACCGTGCCTGGGAATTTTATCAAAAACCCTTTAAAACGCCTTTAGCCCTAGGTTATCACTACGATAAAAAGCGCAAAAAACTTTCCCTCAATCTTTTACAAAAAGATCGCCCTTTTATACTCGAGACTGTTAAAAATGCGCTTAGTCACCATCACCTTGAGGTTGATAATCTTTTTCACCCTATTATTTCCGCAAAAAGAGATCCGAATGGTGCGCTTCTCGCAATCAGTCTCAAAAAAAATCATCTTGAAAAGAATGAAGAAAATCTCCTTTTTGAAAATGAATCGCTCATTTCTTGTGAGATTGACTGGCATGATGAAAAAGATAAAATACGTCCTTTTATACAAGATCTTCAATGGCGCATGGAACTTGTGGCTCTCACCGTCGATGACTGGCCTAAAATGCGCCAATCGCTTCACCATATGATCCCTAAAAAACAACACCCCGAATATGATTATTTTGAGTGGCTCCTCCACGATAATTTTCTTTTTTTAGGCATGCGCAGTTTTGATTTATCTTTGAAAAAAAAGGTGCGCCCTCTTCCAACGCCTACGAATTCTTTGGGTGTCTTTAAAGATTCGCATCTCGCCAAGCATAAACATTTCAAGCCCACATCCTTTCATCCAGTGAAAAAAAGTTATATGTTTCATATAACAAAAACCCATTTTAGATCCCCCATCAATCGCTCTGCACGCATTGATATGATTGAGGTTGTCAACACAGAAACACACATCAAACACCAAATTATTGGGCTTTTTACACGGCGTTCTTACCATGAGTCTAATTTTAAAATTCCTTTGATTAAGGCTAAGGCTGAGCACATTTTTAGTGCATTTGGCCTCAGACGGAATTGGCATGACGGCAAAAGTCTTATTCAATCTCTCGAGGCGATTCCTCATGATGAGTATTGGCATTTTTCCGAAAATACGATTGAGGACTTATGCTCAAAAGTCATGCATTTTCATGAATTTTCTCTTCCCACATTTATTGCAGAGCACAGCGAAGACAAATCATCTCTGACAGTTATTGTGTTTATGGGGAAGGAGCGCTACAGCGTCGATTTGAAAAAAACAATGGGCCATCTCCTTGAATCTCACCTCAAGGGCACGCTCACGTCCACCCATGCGATTGTTGATGATGCCCCTTTTGCACGGTGTATTTACGTTTTGAGTAATCTTGAATCCCCAAAGTATGCGCCCGGATTGCAGGAAAAACTTGAACTTTTGAGCCTTACATGGAATGAAAAACGCCACCGTCTTTTTATGGATAACCATGGAAAAGACATTTTTTCAAACGCTTTTGACGCGGCGTACCAAAAGGATTTCACACCCGAACAGGCCCTTTTTGATGCAACCCTTTGCTCTAAATTGACAGACGCTCTCCCCTTTCAAATATCTTTTTCTCAATCCGAAGAGGTTTTTGAGGAAACCTTCAAAAGCCACCTTCAAATACGCCTTATGAGCGATCAAAAGCCCGTTGTTTTATCAAAACTCATGCTGATTTTGCAGCATTTTGGGATCACGATTCAGCAGGAAAAAACCTATACTATCCACGGACATGAAAAATGCTGTTTTTTGCATGTCTGTTTAGGGGGTGAAGATAACCATTTATTAGCAGCATCGACCCTTAAACGCTTAGAAAAAGCTATTACAAACACACTCAACGATGCACATCCTAATGACTTTTTTAATGCGCTGTATCTTACCGCACACTTGAGCGAAAAAGAGGTCCATTTGCTGCGCACTTACGCCGCGTATATGCAGCAAATTCAATATGTTTATCAGCAAAATTTTATCGCACAAACACTTGCAGAGTTCCCCCATATCACGCAAGATCTTATCCATTTTTTTCACAAAAAATTTGATCCCTCTGTCCAAAACAGAGAAAAGGCAATGGAGCGCTACAAGCACACTATTTTATCCGATCTTGAAAGTGTTGAGTCCTCCGAAAAAGATCAGCTTTTGAGGGATATGCTGCAACTAATGACTGCCACGCAACGCACGAATTTTTATACAAATAAACCCGCCATTGCCCTCAAATTCCTCAGTACCGCTATTGAGCGTCTGCCTGACCCCAAACCTCTTTTTGATGTTTTCATCAGTTCATATCTCATGGAGGGCATTCATCTACGAAGTTCTAAAGTCGCACGGGGAGGCATTCGCTATTCCGACCGGCCCCAGGATTTTCGCAATGAAATTCTTCAGCTGATGCAAGCACAAAACCTAAAAAATGCGATTATTGTGCCCACCGGGGCCAAGGGTGGATTTGTCATTAAAAAACCTAATCCCTCTAATGAGGATGTGCTTGAGGCCTATAAAACGCTTATCACAAGTCTTTTGGATATTACCGATAATCGTCAGGGATCTGGACCCATTATTCAAAAAGAATCCATTATTCACTATGATGGCGAGGATCCCTATTTGGTTGTAGCGGCGGACAAAGGCACGGCCACCTTTTCAGATACGGCCAATGATCTCGCCCAACAAAATCATTTTTGGCTGGGGGACGCTTTCGCCTCCGGTGGATCCCATGGATATGATCACAAAAAGCTTGGGATCACAGCCAAAGGTGCTTTTGTTTCCGTTAGCCATCATGGCAAAGCGCTTGGCATTGATATTACCCAAACCCCTCTTTCTGTCATTGGTGTGGGCGATATGTCCGGCGATGTTTTTGGCAACGGAATGATCCTTTATCCTACTCTCAAACTGATTGGCGCTTTTAATCACAAACATATTTTTATTGATCCTGAGCCCGATCTTTTGGCGAGCTTTCAAGAAAGACAACGCCTTTTTAATCATCCCCCTTTAGGATGGGACGACTATAATCCTAATATTCTCTCAAAGGGTGGCGCTATTTACAGACGCAGTGATAAAACTCTCCATCTCTCACAAGAGACTCAAAAACTTTTCAATCTCCCACCCGAGGTCTCTCCCACACTTTTAATACGCTCTCTTTTGAAGCATTCTTGCGATCTTTTGTGGTTTGGGGGCATTGGCACCTATATTAAGGGAAGCGACGAAAATTATCATAGTGACGCTGCAAATGATGCTGTCCGCGTGAATGCAATTGATGTTCACGCACGCATGATTGGTGAGGGTGCGAATCTTGGGGTGACACCTCTTGCCCGGATTGAGCTTGGGCTCAAGGGCGTTTTGATCAATAGTGACGCCATCGATAATGCCGGTGGCGTCAATTGCTCTGATCGAGAGGTCAATCTTAAAATACTCTTACAGCATCTCCCTCTTCAAAAGCGCGATGCTCTTCTCGCATCCGTTAGTCATGAAATTGTCGACCTTATTTTAAAAGATAACCAAAATCAAAATGAAACACTGGATCGTATGATGCTCGAGGCAAAAGAGCATCATTTTGATTATTGCAATTTGATTCAAAAACTTGAGAGAGAGGTAGGCCTCAAACGCTCTGTTGTTTTTCTCGACAAGGATCCTTTTTTGCGCAACAACCGTTCTTTTTTAACGCGATCCGAAATGGCTGTTATCATGGCCTATAGTAAAATACTCCTTAAAAAAATGATTTTAGAGAACTTTGCCTCCTTTGAAAAAGAAGCCTCAAAAGCCATTCGCAATTATTTTCCTCAAACGATTAATCAGCATTTTGACAAAGAAATCAAACACCACCTTCTCTATAAGGAAATTGCGTCTCTTGCCCTTGCAAAGGCTATGATTCATGAAAAAGGGATTTTGTGGCTCACCATTAAAAAAGAGAGTTCCTTTTTAGAGCCCCCTCATACTTCACCCACGCCTCCCTATGAACAATGAATGATGGCGCATAAACCAACAGCCTCTACATCTTATGCTCTTGGCTATTTTTACGAAACCCTTGCACGGTGGTTTTTACTCCTTAAGGGGTACAAAATTATTGCACGACGCTATAAAACAAGTGTTGGCGAAATTGATCTTCTCGTATGCAAAGGCAAAACACTGATTGCTGTGGAGGTGAAAAATCGCAAACATCAAAAAGATTCCTATTACGCGCTCACGCCCTATCAAATGCGTCGTATTAAACGCACTCTTCTCCTCGCCCATAAAAAATTTCCACAATTTTACACGATTAGGTGCGATACGATCTTGATTTCTCCGTACAAATGGCCAATACATATTCTCAATGCTTTTTAATCTTTGAGAGATCCCTCCTTATGACGACCCCTTTTAGAAAATCCTCCCTTTTTTCCCTGACAATGCTCACCCTTTCACTTTCTCTTTCTGGGTGCGTTCCTGTTCTTGTGGCGGGAGCAGGTGTTGCAACCGTTACATCCGCCGCCAAAGAAAAAGGAATTAGTGGTGGCCTCAGCGATACACAAATTTCTGTGAGTATCAAAAAGAAAGTCTATGAAAAAGATCAAGATATTCACCGCCGTATTGGTGTGAATGTTCAAAATGGCGAGGTGCTTTTAACGGGAAGTCTGCCAACATCCGAACTGATCGATGATATTGAACAAATTGCCTGGGGCACACCCGGTGTGAAGAAAGTGATTAATCAGATTGGTATCAGCAATGACGATAGTTTCGGCCTAACCCAAGGCACAATTGATAGCTGGATTACAACCCAAATCAAAAGCTCCCTCACATTTACAAGCGATATCAAATCCATTAACTATAGTATTAAAACGGTAAGTGGTATTGTGTACGTTATGGGTGTTGCGCAAAGCCAAGAGGAACTTGACAAAGTTCTCACAACAGCACGCAACACGCGGGGTGTTAAAAAAGTTCTGAGCTATGTTAAAATAAAAGAGTCTCCTGTGGATGTTCCCAGTGGCAAAGCGACTTCGAAAGAAGATGCCTCTGAAGAGCCTGCCGCAGAAGCTGAATAATAATTGTGCTCAATAGATAGAAAAAGTTTGAAGGATTAGAAAATGGCCGGTCACTCACAGTTTAAAAATATTATGTACCGCAAGGGTGCTCAAGATGCGAAGCGGGCCAAGAAGTTTGCCAAAATTACGCGCGAAATTATGGTTGCTGTCAAAACGGGCAACCTTGACCCTGAGTATAACCCACGCCTTCGCTCGGCCCTCGCCCTTGCCCGCGCAGCCAACATGCCCAAGGATAATATTGACCGCGCCATTAAAAAAGCCTCTGGCAACGATGCCGATAGTAACTTTACCGAGGTACGCTATGAAGGATACGGCCCTGGAGGGGTTGCTGTGGTTGTTGAAGCCCTCACCGATAACCGCAATCGCACAGCCTCCGAGGTGCGTGCTGCCTTTACAAAACACGGCGGAGCCCTTGGGGAGACAGGCAGTGTTTCTTTTATTTTTGAGAGAGTAGGGCATCTCCTTTTGGCGAAAAAATGGTCCTTTGATCGTGTTTTCGAAGCAGCCCTCGATCAAGGTGCTGATAATGTGGAAGAAACGGATGAAGGGATCGAGGTCACATGTGCTGTGGATGATTTTGCCGCCGTCCGTGATGGTCTCACAAAAGCCATAGGTGAACCTGACAGCGCTCAGCTTATTTGGCGCCCCCTCACCTTGGCACCCGTCGATCTTGATACAGCCAAAACTCTTTTAAAACTGGTTGATATCCTTGAGGATAATGATGATGTGCAGCACGTTTACACGAACGCTGATATTTCAGAGGAGCTCATGGCGCAGCTTTAAAAACTGCGCTCCTTACGTCTTTTTATTTTATATTAAGACGTAAAGAGTTAAGCGTGTTTTGACTCTTTTAGGCACAGCTTTAATCCCATGGGACTATGACGTTAAAAGGGCACCGCTTTCGGGTTTCCAATAAAGGTAAACCTCGTCGTCCCAATTCACATCACGCTCATTCAAACGAAATTGATTGGCCTGGGCCGCTTGAACAATCTTACCCGAGTCAAGGGCCACGTGATAAATCGACATATCCCCAAGGTAGCCAATTTCTTTGACAATTCCCTTAATGCAGTTTTGTTTTGCCTTGGCTGGCAATGTGCGAGAAATAATCATTTTTTCAGGCCGAATCGCCACAGCCACATGGGAACCAATCGGCACACCCGGTGCATGCGTCACATAAATATTGCACCCCGCATCCATAGATTCAACAACAGCATGATCCGCCTCATCCTCAAGGATAAGCCCCTCAAAAATATTCATGCTCCCGATAAATTCTGCGGTAAACCTGGAATTTGGAAACTCATAAATCTCGTAAGGCATCCCGATTTGACGAATATGCCCCTGCTCCATCACGGCCAAGCGCGAGGAAATGGTCATCGCTTCCTCTTGGTCGTGCGTCACCATCACAAAGGTCACGCCCACAGATTCTTGAATATTCACAAGTTCAAATTGCGTTTGTTCACGCAGACGCTTATCAAGCGCCCCCAGTGGCTCATCAAGCAAAAGAACTTTGGGTTGCTTGACAAGGGAGCGTGCAAGGGCGATACGCTGTTTTTGACCACCACTCAACTGATGCGGTCGCCGCTTGGCATAGCCTGTCATTTGCACAAGATGCAAACCATGCTCAACGCGCTCTTTAATCACAGAATCACTCAATTTTTCCTGACGCAGACCATACGCAATATTTTGCTCAACAGTCATATGAGGAAAAAGCGCGTACGACTGAAACATCATATTCAACGGCCGCTCATACGCCGGCCAGTCCGTAATATCAATACCGTCGAGGTAAATACGCCCCTCATCCGGCTGTTCAAATCCAGCTAAAAGGCGCAAAACCGTTGTTTTTCCAGAACCCGACCCCCCAAGGAGGGAAAAAAACTCATTGCGGTAAATACTCAAACTCAAATGACGTACAGCCTGCACATTACCAAAACTTTTGGACACATTATCAAGAACAAGATACGGCTTTGTGTTTGGGTCTTGCCAAGGCTCCAAAGCACGGTCATGGGGGCGTAAACGCGGTGAGGAAGGCGCCATCAATTCACTCAGTGATTAAAAAGTAGAACTTAGACGTCATCTTAATCGTTTTTTGCGATAAAAAATATGATTTTCAGGCGATGATTTCTAATTGTGAGTTTTAGACTCCCTCTTCTTTTTTACCTTTTCATTCTGCTCAATTACTCTATCCAGTTCATCTAAAGCATCTGAACAACAACACTCACAAAAGCACTGAACATACTCAAAAATAGAGGAGAAAACAGAGGAAGATTGATTGTTCTCCCCATTATAGTAAAGATTTTTAGGATTCCGATTGTTATCAAAATCCTGATATGTCGTCCTATAGTCGGAGGCAACGGAGTGTGAAAAAGAAAAAACGAGTAAACTGAAGATAGGCAAAAATTTCATAATAGCTTTCTAAGATTTAAAAATGAATCGCATGCCCATCGGACGCAAGAGCCGCCTCGTGCAGCATCTCACTCAGCGTAGGATGGGGGAAAATCGTGTGCATAATATCTTCCTCCGTCCCCTCTAATGACTTACAAAGCGCCAATGAGTGAATCAGTTCTGTCACCTCCGCGCCAATCATGTGTGCGCCCAAAAGCTCCCCTGTTTTTTGAGAAAAAATGAGCTTAATAAGCCCCTCACCCTCCCCCATGGCGAGTGCTTTTCCGTTTGCCATAAAAGGAAAACGCCCAATTTTAAGCGTATCGCCTTGTGCTTTTGCAAAGGCCAGCGCTTTGTCCTCCGCAAGACCAATACTCGCAATTTGCGGCATACTATAGGTACAGCCAGGAATATTTTCTTTTTTGATGGGCTTTGTTTTAAGACCTGCAATTGTTTCTGCCGCTAAAACCCCCTCGTGGCTTCCTTTATGCGCAAGCCACGGCGCGCCCACAACATCGCCCACAGCAAAAATAGTCGGCTCCTTTGTCCGACACCAGTCATCAATTTTAATATGCGCGCGATCAAGTTCTATTTTTGTCGTCTCAAGACCAAGATTTTCCGTATTGGCCACAATTCCTATGGCCAGCAAGAGTTTATCCGCCTCGAGTGTAACCGTTTTACCCTCTTTTTTAAGGTGAACTTTTATGCCTTTGGCGCTTTCTTCCACTTTGTCAAGGCGTGTGCTGAGGCAAAAATCAATCCCTTGTTTTTTAAAAGATTCCAGCGCAAATTTTGAAATTTCGGCATCTTCAGCATTTAAGATACAATCCAACATCTCAACGACTGTCACTTTGACACCAAGGGCATTATAAAAAGAAGCAAACTCAATCCCAATCGCCCCCGATCCAATAATCACAAGGGATTTTGGAAGAGCTGTCGGCGTCATGGCCTCTCTGGCTGTCCAAATATTTTTCCCGGCGGAGAGATTCGGCAGAGTACGGGCCCTGGCACCTGTGGCTAAAATAATATGCTTGCTTTGCAGTGTTTCTTTTTGGCCATTTTTATCCACGATTATTTTTGTAGGACCGTCGAGACACCCATGCCCTTCAATGTGCGTGACACCATTTTTTTTAAGAAGATGCTTAATACCGCCCGAAAGCTTCCCACTAATGTCACGCGAGCGCTTAACAATCTTTGGCAGATCAATGCTAGAATGTTGAACATTAAGACCATAATCACTGGCATGATCGATAAGGTGCTTGACTTCGGCGGAGCGCAAAAGTGCTTTTGTGGGAATACATCCCCAGTTAAGACACACTCCGCCCAGATGCTCACGCTCAACAAGAGCCGTTTTCAGCTTGAGCTGCGCACAGCGAATCGCCGCGACATAGCCCGCAGGACCGCCCCCCACAACAACGACATCAAACAATTGCATAGAAAAAACCTTATTAAAATCCAAAGACTCGGTGATTTTAACAAGGTTTTAAAAGAAGAGTAAAGATCTCAAACGTCAAAAATTAACGAAGATCCCGGGTTAAAAGATTTCCCCAAAAATTTTCAAGCTTTTTAAGCATGTGCCCTAAATGCTCAATCACATTTTTATCACCACTATTTTTCTCAAGATGGTGCGCATGAGCGGTCAAAATCTTATCAAGTTTTTGAAAAAGATCCACACCCTTCGCCGAAAGCTTCACATGACTGGAGCGACGATCGTGGGGAGAAGGCTCTTGATTGATATAATTATTTTGAACCATCTTTCGAAGATTGTACGAAACATTCGACCCAAGGTAATAGCCACGGTTCGTCAATTCACCCACAGTGACTTGATCCTGGCCAATATTGTAAAGCACAAGAGCTTGTACGTTATTAATGTCGCGAATGTTCATGCGATCAAGTTCAACTTTAATCACTTCTAAAAAAAGGCGGTGGAGTCTCTCGATCATCACCACAGATTCAAAATAACTCTCTTTCATAGCATCCTCTAGGGCGTAAGAATTGTATCCTACTTACAGTTTTACCGCAAGTAAGTTAAAATTTATTTAACAAAAACAACAATTTTTCTTTCAAATGAAAAAAAATTGGATTAGAATCCATGATTTATTTTTATAGAATTCTAATGATCCCGCTTAAGCGCCGGAAACGTAGACACACCACGCTCGAAGCATGTATACTACACTCGCTTTAAAAATAATAGGTAAAATTTTATGAAACCTGTCATTGGAATGACACTCGATTGTGAAACCGCTGGAGGTTATGCCAGTGTGCCTTGGTATGCCTTGCGCAAAAATTATTGTGATGCCGTTGCGCACGCGGGAGGCATCCCTTTACCTCTCCCCCATCAGATCGATGCTGTCGAAGCGTATGCAGACCGCCTTGATGGCCTTGTGCTTACGGGGGGTGGCTTTGATATTCCCCCCGAGCTCTATGGTGAAACAACGATTCATCCGACTGTCACTCTCAAGCCAGAACGCACGCATTTTGAACTGGCTATCGCAAAACGTTGTTATGAACAAGGAAAACCTATTTTTGGGATTTGCGGCGGGATGCAGCTGATTAATATTATGTTCGGAGGAACACTTATTCAAGATATTCACAGCCACCAAGAGGAAGCTCTTGTACACAAACAACCCCCGCCTTTTACAAAAACATGGCACCCTATTGAGATTTCAAAAACGAGTCTTCTCTACAAACTCACTCAAAATTATGAGAGCCATGTGAATTCATCCCACCATCAAGCTGTCCTGGGGGTTGGGAAAGATTTACACGTTTCAGCCACAGCCCCTGATGGTATTATTGAAGGAATCGAACACACAGGCGATGTTTTTTGTGTAGGTGTTCAGTGGCATCCTGAATATGAAATGATTGATTTGGATAAAAAACTTTTTCAGACTTTTATACAGGCATGCCGGAAATAAATAAAAACATGCCTCAGCAAAAACAACCATCCCCCGAGCGTCTCAGCAAATTCCTCAGCCGTGCGGGTGTATGTTCCCGCCGTGATGCGGAAAAATATATTGCTGAAGGCCTCATTCAGGTCAATGGAAACATTGTTACAACCCCTGTGACGTTTGTCACGGCAAAGGACCGTGTTCTTTTTGATGGCAATCCTGTGCAAGGGAAAGAGGATATCCGTCTTTGGCTTTACTATAAACCTCTTGGCCTTGTCACAACCCATAAAGACCCCGAGGGACGACCAACGGTTTTTGATAATCTTCCAAGGGACATGCCACGCGTCATCAGTGTGGGCAGGCTTGACCTCAACTCCGAAGGCCTTTTGGTTCTGACAAACAGTGGTGCATTTTCCCGCCACGCAGAGCATCCTAAAACAGGATGGAAGCGTATTTATAAAGTACGTGTTTTTGGGCACGTGGATGAGCTTAAGCTTCAAGAACTTCAACAGGGGATCACGATTGATCATGTGACGTATCAACCCATTGAGGCTGTTCTTTCGCGTCAATCAGGCCGCAATGCATGGCTGCTTGTCACACTCAAGGAAGGAAAAAACCGCGAAATTCGCAAAGTGATGAATCACATCGGCCTTGAGGTCAACCGCCTGATCCGAATTGCTTATGGCCCTTTTGAACTTGGATCCCTCAAGCCTGGTGACATTAAAGAGATTAAAAATCAATCCGCAGAAGATTTCTTGGACTAAGAGAGCTCCTGAGAGGATTTTAGTCTCAAAGAATCTTCCTCACAGGGCCTCGATCTTAATCTTTAGCCTTCTCAAGCATTTTTTTCATCGTACTGACAATACGATCAAGACCACTTGCATCGTTACCGCCAGTTTGCGCCATATCAGCGCGGCCACCACCGCCCTGCCCTCCCACAAGAGGCGCTATTTCGCGAATCATCTGGCCCGCATGAAATTTTTCTGTAAGATCCTCTGTCACGCCCAAAAGCACACTCACTTTGCCTTCACTGACATTGGTCAGCACAACAACCCCCGAAGAAATACTTTTCTTCAGTTGATCCATAATGGTTTTAAGATCTTTTGCGGGATAATCTGTCAAATGCTTGATAAGCAGCGGCGTTTGATGAATCATTTCAACTGACTCTTCGGATGCACCACCCGCTGCAATTTTATGACGAAGTTCTGTGATCTGATGGGAAAGCGCTTTTTGCTCGTCCATCATGCGCACTATTTTTTCAGAAATTTTCTCTGGCGATGTCTTTAAAAGCTGGCTTATTTCCTTAAGGCGGCTCTCCATCGTTTGTGTAAACAGAAGTGCTGCTTCACCCGCAACCGCTTCAATACGACGAACACCCGCGGCAATACCCGCCTCTGAAAGAATTTTAAAAAACCCAATCTCCCCCGAGTCGTTCACATGGGTCCCACCACAAAGTTCTGTGGAGACGTCCCCCATACGCACGACACGCACACTCTCCCCATATTTTTCGCCAAAGAGTGCCATTGCCCCCGCTTCCACCGCTTCTTTGGGCGTTTGAATCGATGTGGATGTATGATTATTCTTTTGAATCTGTCTGTTCACAAAATGCTCAAGCGCCATAATATCCGCATCACTCAACGGCTGAGGATGAGAAAAATCAAAGCGAAGGCGATCTTGCTCCACCAAAGAACCTTTTTGCGTCACATGCTCCCCCAGAATAGAGCGCAACGCCGCGTGCAATAAATGGGTCACAGAATGATGCTGCCTAAGGCCCTTGCGACGCTCTTCATTCACCTCAAGTTTGATCGTATCACCAACCTTAAGAGTCCCTGTGAGTTGCTCCAAACGGTGGACTATCAGATTCTCAAAGGGCTTTATCGTGTCACGAATCACAGCAGAGCCTTTTGCAGTTTTGAGAATACCTCGGTCCCCCATTTGCCCGCCCGATTCACCGTAAAAAGGCGTTTGATTGGTAATAATATCAATAATCTTTGTGTGCGCCCCCACCCCTTGATGTGAAATCTCATCAATCATGGCCCCCTCCACGACAATGGCTGTGACAATGGCTTCACTTTGTAAGGTCTCATAGCCTAGAAAATCCGTCGCACCGGCTTTTTCCTTGACCTCAAACCATATTTTATCACTTTTTGACTCGCCCGAGCCTGCCCAAGCTGCACGGGCTGACTCTTTTTGGCGCGTCATCGCCGCATCAAACCCCGTCTTGTCGAGTTTTTTCCCCATACCACGCAGCACATCTTCTGTTAAATCCAAAGGAAAACCAAAAGTATCATACAATTTAAAAGCAACATCTCCTGGGAAAGCGTCTGATGCCCCTAGTTTTGCCATCTCCTCTTGCAAGAGTTTTAAACCGCGCCCAAGAGTTTCACGGAATTTTTCTTCTTCCTGCTTAAGCGTCCCCAGCATTATATTTTCAGCACGGGCAAGCTCGGGATAGTGCACACCCATCACATCAATCAGGGTTGGGACTAGCCTGTGCATGAGAGGATCCTTCGCTCCCAATAAATGAGCATGCCGCATGGCACGGCGCATAATACGGCGCAACACATAGCCACGCCCCTCATTACTCGGCAGCACCCCTTCCGCAAGAAGAAAACAACTTGCCCGCAAATGATCCGCAATCACTTGATGGGATTGCTGCATGGTTGCATTATGCGTCAGGTCTTTAGAGGCCTCGATGAGTGTTTTAAAAAGGTCTGTGTCAAAATTGCTATGCACACCTTGAAGCACCGCCCCTATGCGCTCTAGTCCCATCCCTGTATCCACAGAAGGTTTTGGCAAATTAATCATGGAGCCATCCGCTAAACGTTCATACTGCATAAACACAAGGTTCCAAATCTCAACAAAGCGATCACCATCCTCATCAGGCGAGCCAGGGGGGCCACCTGCAATATGCGCACCGTGATCATAGAAAATTTCTGTAGATGGACCACAAGGCCCCGTATCACCTGCTGACCAAAAATTATCCAAGGTTGCCATTCGAATAATTTTATTATCAGAAAACCCTGCTATCTTTTTCCACAAAGATGCAGCTTCCTCATCGGTATGATAGACCGTTACTAAAAGGCGCGAGGGATCCAAGTGAAAATGTTTTGTCACCATCTCCCATGCATAAAAAATCGCTTCTTCCTTGAAGTAATCCCCAAAAGAAAAATTGCCCAGCATCTCAAAAAACGTATGATGACGCGTTGTATAACCAACATTGTCAAGATCATTATGTTTTCCCCCTGCGCGCAAACATTTTTGCGAAGACGTCGCACGAGTATAAGAACGCTTTTCAACCCCTGTAAAAAGATCTTTGAACTGCACCATTCCCGCAGAGGTAAACATCAACGTTGGGTCATTACGCGGAATCAACGGACTGGATTCAACCACCGTGTGATGTTGATTTTTAAAATAATCAAGGAAAGTTGAGCGAATATCTGTCAGGCGCATAAAATCATCTAAAAACAAAGAAACTTGTTCTATTTATAATCGATGCATTGCTTTCTGTCACGTCTATCGCTTCAGATCTTTTAAAATATGCTTAAGGATCTAAGAGGGATCTAAGATCGTCGATAAATAATCGCCCCGCTCTTAGGAAATCATTAACTTTTTCTGATCATACTGGGAGGTGGAAGAAATACATCCAAGAAAGTTGGGTGCGCAAAGGTTTCCGGCTTGAAATGTGCGACAGAGCTCTCGCCATTTTAGGTCAAAG
>JAKBAR010000028.1 GCA_021808925.1 Pseudomonadota bacterium
GCTCCATAAAAGCGAAAAAATCAGCTTTCATTCTTTTTGATCTTCTTTCGAGGGGGGACGTTTAACAGCAATTTTAAGGGCTTTTTGGCAAAATAGTGAAGAAAAAGGCTCAAAAATCTAAAATTTCATGAAGATATTCCGAAAAAATGGTGCGATTATGCTCGAACGAGGCAAAAATACAACTCTTTTCGTGAAAAAATCCAAAAAATTCTGCAAAAATGTGGGAAAAATCACTTTTTTCATAGGATCCAGCGTCTTTTTCCAAAAATCTGAAATTCTATAAAAACTGTCGGAAAATTCACCGAATTTTCATAAGAAAGTTGAAAAAACTTCATTTTTTCTGCATAATACTTCATCCATTTAAAAATTTTTCATGACAGCCCCCGTGATACGCATCGGCTCTCTTCAATTAGACAGTAATGTTCTCCTCGCACCGATGTCGGGTGTGACAGACATGCCTTTTCGTTGTCTCGTTAAAAAAATTGGCGCAGGACTCGTAATTTCTGAAATGATTGCGTCTCAGGCGATGATTCGTCAAACACGTCAATCCCTTCAAATGGCCCAAAAGTCAGAGGGGGAGTATCCGATGTCTGTGCAACTTGCGGGGTGTGAACCCCACGTAATGGCTGAGGCCGCTAAGCTTAACGAAGACATGGGCGCAGATATTATTGATATTAACTTTGGCTGCCCCGTCAAAAAAGTTGTGAATGGCCATGCAGGGTCATCCTTAATGCGCGATGAAACTTTGGCCCGCGCCATTCTCGAGGCCACAGTCAAGGCTGTGAACATTCCCGTGACCCTTAAAATGCGTATGGGCTGGGATCATCAAAGCCTCAATGCACCGAAACTTGCTAAAATTGCCGAGGATGTGGGCATTCAAATGATTACGATTCATGGTCGGACGCGCTGTCAGCTTTATAGCGGTGTGGCGGATTGGGCCTTTATTCACACCGTCAAAGAGGCTGTGCGCATTCCCGTTATTGCTAATGGCGATATCAAAGAACTTGATCATGCCACAGAGGCGCTCAAACTAAGCGGTGCGGATGGTGTGATGATTGGCCGTGGCTGTTATGGTCGGCCATGGTTAATTCGTCAAACGGATCACTATCTTAAAACAGGTGAAAAACAGCCCGATCCCACAGTCTATGAGCAATATCAGCTGGTCAAAGGCCATGTCAGAGATATGATTGACCACTATGGCGAAGATGCAGGCGTGCGTATTGCGCGCAAACATGTGGGGTGGTACAGCAAAGGATTCTATGATTCCGGTGATTTTCGCGTTAGAATTAATCAGGCCACAAAATCCTGCGTTATGCTTGATTTAATTGATCAATTTTATGAACCTCTTGCATCCTAACAAACCCCAAGAATTTTTTAAAAATCAAGGATTATCCGATCTTGTGAAAGCATTTTTGGATCACTATGTTGAAACCCTTGAAGGAGAAAATCCCCCCTTCGGTCTTTATGATATTATTATCAGCGAAGTCGAAAAGCCTCTTTTCTTAAAAATTTTAGAACTTTGCAAAGGGAATCAAAAACAGGCTGCTGCGATTTTAGGCATTCATCGCAATACGTTGCGGCGCAAAATGGTCGATTACGGAATGACTGCATAAAAAAAGGCACCCTAAGATGCCTTTTCATTGGTGGAACCTTATACTAAAGTTTTCCTAAGTCATTGAAACTCATGTTGAGGATTTTCTTAGAAAGGAAAAGCTCTTTCCCTTCCTTATAATAATCGAACGAGCCCTTAGTGCTGTTGCGGGCATATTCAAAATTTTCTTTTGTGGGTGAAAATTGCAAACCCATTTTGAGCATGACAAGCGCGTAATGCTTAGGATCCTTAATAAGTTCGTTCCCTAAAAACTTTTTACATTTCTCATTCACCATATATCGAAACATGTGACAACCTAAATTGAACGCAGATTGATAGTTTCCATGATTGACAAGTTTTTTCAGAGAATAGGCAGCATTCATAATATCTTTTTGATTTAATTTGATCCCATTGCCTTGTTGAACCACAAAAGAAGAAAACAAAAAGTGCGCATACAGGTTAAGATCCTCGTATTTTTCCGTATTTTTAATAAAGCCATGGAGTGCCTCTAACATTTTTTTAGGATTTGGATCGATTGCGTCGAAGTAATCGAATATTTTTAGGCGAAGGCGCGCTGCATAGAATTTGAGACGCTCTTCTTCATCATAAAACTTAGTATCCTGAGAAAGCGTAAATTCTAATAACTTTCTTAGCTTTGTATCCAAATACTTTTCTCCAAAAAGTGCGATAGTGGTCGCAGCGCGAAGATCTTTTTTGCCCCTGTCTGTGTAAGATTCAATTAGATAATCCATGATCTCTTTTGAAGGAGAAAGTTGCCCCCAAAGGTCATCTCTTACGAAAAAAGCAGCGTTGATTTCTTCAAATCCATAAGATTTTATTTTTTCAAGAAAGCGATTTTCTTCATCACGACTATCCTTAAATTTCTCTAATAAATCGTTATAAGGAGTAAAGTTTATTTTCTTCTGTAATGTGTTTTCCTTATTCTCGTTATCTATAACCTCCGAGGCATAAACAGAGGTGTTAAGAGAGAGCACACTGGTAAAAAGGATAACTGAAATAATTTTATATGATTTTAACATTTTTTATATTTTATTAATGATTAATAGTTAAAATTTGTATGCTATTTTTCACGATAGATCTATACAAAAAATAATTATTTAAGATCAAACTCTGATTTTTTCATCGGTGTGTTCAACTGAATATCCATTAAAATCACATCTGTGATAAAGCCTGCCGTGTCGATCGTTGTCCACTGTGCCAGATGAAAGGGAGTGACCTTAAAAATAAGTGTCAGCGTTGCCCCCTCCGGATCCTCTTTTGTTGCAAGAGTAATGAGAGCGAACCCATCTTTTTGAACCACATGTTTAATCACTGCATCCCGCTTAAAATCAACTGTATTTTTTAAAATTAACCCCGCAGGTGTGCTCTCAATCGCAATTGGCAGACTCACACCATCCTCGTCCTTTTGGCGAAAGGATTCCCCATCTGAAGCGACTTGAAGCAGTGGTTGGCCTTCATAATCAAAGCGCACGTACCCTGGTCGCAGCCATTTAAGAGAGCCAGTGCGCGATTCTGTCATGCCATTTGGGCTTGTTGTCACTTGAATAAATTTTCCCTTCAGCGTTTTAATATTCGAGAGAAAATTATGCGCTTTGGCCAAAAGATCCTGCTCGTTTTTGGGCACCATGGGAATTGCAAAAGTCAAATCATTAACTTCTACAGGAGCGGTAGGAGCAGAAGGTGTCGCTGCATATGCAAATGATAACGAGAATATAGCTGAAAAAACAGTGATAAGGCGCATCTTAAACAATATAAATGTGTGGAAATCCTTTGTATTCTACCTTTCTTTCAAAAAAGAGCAATGTTTTTGATTTATTCGACATGATTCATGCTTTCTTCATCTTTTTTTGCTTCTTTTTCCATTTTTTCAAGCGCTTTGAGGCGGGTGTTACTGGGGTGTATATTCGTCTGATCAGGGACCGAGCTCAAAGGAATATACCCTTCCTTTTCATGATGCCGTGAGCAAGCGGTGAGAGAAACGATAGCGCACGTGAAAAAAAATATTTTTAACATAATTTTAACGATTTTTTAGGAATTAACTGTCACCATCGTATCAGAAGACCCATTGTAAACAACAGATATCCCATGACAGAAAGACCGAATGCACCCCATGATTTTTATCAAATACTGGGGGATATGCAAGATGTGCAGTGGTCTTTTTTTAAAGAAATGCTTGCGATTCATCAAACCATTCACACATCATTGCCGGGATCACTCAAAGAAATTATGGATCATGGTCGCAAAATAGCATCGCCACTTACAATTTTTTCACCGGATGTTGTTAACGATACACTGGCAAAAACAAAAGATTTTTTTTACAAACAACTTGATCAAAACCCCGACAAGCTTTGTGCTATTGGTCTTAAGCATTTTGAAAAACAACAGCGCCTTTATGTGGAAACACTCTCAAAAGTTATGGGCGAGCGCTCTGAAATTATTATTCACTCCCCCCTTGGGGATCGGCGCTTTACGCATCCGGCTTGGGACAGCATCGCGTTTTTCTCTTTTTTAAAGCAGCACTATCTTCTTTTTGTGGAGCTTGTGCAAGACATTATGAGCCAATTAAAAGATATGGATCCACGAACAAAAAGCAAAATTGAATTCTATACAAAACAACTTGTGCATGCACTGTCACCGACAAATTTTCCCGCAACTAATCCTGATGTGCTGTTAGAAACGATTCGCACAAAGGGAGAAAATATTAAAAAAGGTATGGCGAATCTTTTGAAAGATATAAAAAACGGTACCCTTCAAATGACAGACATGAATGCCTTTCAAGTGGGCAAAAATATTGCGGCCACGAAGGGTTCTGTGATTTATGAAAACGAGCTTTTGCAAGTCATTCACTATACGCCCACGCAAGAAAAAGTCCATAGCACACCTGTGCTCATCATTCCGGCGTGGATCAATAAATACTATATGTTTGATTTAAGTGGCGAAAATTCTTTTGTGAAATGGTGCGTCGATCATGGTGTTGATGTGTATATGATCTCGTGGATTAATCCCAACAAACACCATCGCGATAAAACATTTTGTGATTATGCTTTAGAGGGGCTGTATAAGGCTGTGCATGAGGTGCAGCATCACTCAAGCACAGGAAAAATAAACGCGTTTGCAAACTGTGCGGGGGGTATTCTTCTCAATTGTCTCATGGCGTATCTTGAGGCACATCACATTGAATCACCTTTTGCCAGTTCATCCACGCTTGCATCGCCCATTGATGTGGATTATTTAGGCGATCTCAAAGCGTTTATTTGTGATGCGCAGCTTAAAATGCTTGACGAGAGCTTGGATGACTTTGGTATTGTTCCTGGGCAAATTCTTGTTCAGTCATTTAATTTACTGCGTCCCCATGACCTTTTGTGGTCTTTTTATGTTAAGCATTATCTTATGGGGCACAAGCCTGAGGCCTTTGATATTCTTTTTTGGAACTGCGATAGTGTGAATCTTCCAGGCCGTATGCATAGTCAATACTTGCGCCATATTTTTCTTGAAAATAAACTTGTCAAAGAAGGGGCCATGCGCATTGCCGGCACACCGATTGATTTTAGAAAAATAAAAACCCCCGCCTTTATCCTTGGGGCTATTAAAGATCATATTGTGCCGTGGCAATCCGTTTATCCCCTGTCCCAATTGATTTCGTCTGAGATTAAAGAGTATCTTCTTGTGGGCAGCGGTCATGTTTCTGGCATTATTAATCCGCCGTGGAAGGACAAATATCAATACTGGGTGAATAAGGCTGTTCCCACATCCTCAGAGGAATGGTTTGACGAAGCTGTGGAATATCAGGGATCGTGGTGGCATTATTGGCTTAATTGGATGCAACCTTTTTTGGGTGAGCTTAAAGTACCGAATCCTCAAAAGGAACCCGTGATTGAAAGTGCGCCAGGACGTTACGTCCTTGAAAGGCACACAGCATAATATATTTAAATAAAAAATATTGACAATAAATAAATTTCGTTTAAGTATTCACTATTTAAATTTAACGATGATTTATTTTTATGAAAAAACTATTTTTATTATTTCTTTTAGGGACAGCACCTCTTTTGGCGTCTGAAGAGAAAAACCTTGAAATATCCAAGGAAAAGAAAACCAAGATAAATACTCAAAACACCCTGAACAAGAAAGAGATAAAATTTGTCACAAAGACAATGATCGATCTCTGTAAAAATTGTGATTATCCTAAAAATAACGAAGATGCAAAAATAAACACCAATAATTTTACGCTATTCCATGATAAAATAAACGGCTATTTCCTTAAATATACAGGGGATAGCGCCATAGATACTTTTCTCGGAGCGTTTAAGAAATTGCCAGAAATCACAGGAACTATTGAGTGTAAAGTCGCAGCAGACATTGTACAAAAACTTCTTCTTTTTGAAAAATTAGGTGACGCAGCATTCAAAAAACATATTTTGGATATCAAAACACTATTTTCTCAAAAAAACAGTTTTAACACGATTGGGCTTTCTTATATTTCTTTCTCTAATGCTTTTCTTAAGGTTATCCGGGAAAAGGAACATAAGGGTAAGGCCACCGCCTTTTATGAAATAACAGAAACGCCAACAGTAGGTGCTTCATGTAGTATCAAAAATATCAAGGATTATTTTACTTATAGAGATGGTGGTTCTTGGCAGGGATTTAACGTATTTTATGTTGGAAAAAATAAATTGGATGAAGACCTTTACATAGGTTTTGTAGAAGAATGTCAAAATGGGCCTATCACCCTTTCTCAAATTTATACTCTTTTTTACAATGACCTCAAACAGAGTGAAAAATTTCGTGAAGACTATAAAAACAAAGAGGCATTTGTAGAGGCCCTTGAAAAAGAAAGAGAAAACGCTCCTTTTAAGTATATTTATATCAATGATGAAAAAATTAAGAAGTATAAAGAGAAGGCGGGAAAAAATAAAAAAAATTAAACATGTTTGCATCTTTTGTAAATCTTCTTATATAAAGAAAAAGCATTCATAATTTAAA
Organism: Pseudomonadota bacterium; assembly: GCA_021808925.1. Lineage (GTDB taxonomy): Bacteria > Pseudomonadota > Alphaproteobacteria > Paracaedibacterales > JAKBAR01 > JAKBAR01. Next base: position 6,593 of record JAKBAR010000028.1, read on the forward strand.
ATTATCAAAAAATGATTACGTTAGATGATATCTCAAAAAAAGGGCGCGTGGCTGTGGCAATGTCGGGGGGCGTTGACTCCTCTGTATCCGCAGCCCTTCTTGTGGAGGCAGGATACGACGTTGTTGGCATCACGCTCCAGCTCTATGATTACGGCGAGATCATGGCGAAAAAAGGAGCATGCTGTGCTGGTCAAGATATCTATGACGCCCGCAATGTTGCAGATCGACTAGGGTTTCCCCATTATGTGCTGGATTACGAAAGTGTTTTCAAACAAAGCGTGATGGAAGATTTTGCGGATAGTTATATGCGTGGCGAAACGCCTATTCCCTGTGTGCGCTGCAATCAAAAAGTAAAATTTAGAGACCTTTTATCCACAGCAAAAGATCTTGGCGCAGAATGCCTTGTAACAGGGCATTATGTGCGTCGCCTTCAAACAAATAGAGGCGCAGAAATGCACAGAGCCGTGGATGCATCAAAAGATCAAAGCTATTTTCTTTTTACAACAACCCGCGAGCAACTTAATTTTTTACGCTTCCCCTTAGGAAGTATGACAAAAGCAGAAACGCGCAGTCACGCCAAACGCTTTAATCTTCAAGTTGCGGAAAAACCCGACAGTCAGGATATTTGCTTTGTGCCCAATGGCAACTATGCGCAGGTTGTGGAAAAACTTCGCCCCGGTGCCCTAGATCCCGGCGAGATTGTGCATTATGCAACGGGAGAAGTGCTCGGCCATCACGAGGGCATTATCAATTATACCATCGGTCAACGTCGCGGCCTTGGAATCGCTCATCCTGACCCCCTTTTTGTGATCGCCCTTGATGCGCCTTTAAAAAAAGTCCTTGTAGGCCCCAAAGAAGCTCTTTCGAAAAAAATTCTTTATGCCAAAGAGGTTAATCTTTTGGTGGATACCTATCATTTTGAGCAGGGGAAAAAGTGCACGATTAAAATACGTTCCTCGCAAGAGCCTCTAGCAGCTACGATCTTTCTTAAAAATGATATCGCGGCAGAAGTGCATCTTGATACACCTGAGTTTGGTGTGGCCTACGGCCAAGCGTGCGTTTTTTATGAAGGAGATAAAGTCCTTGGCGGGGGATGGCTTACTCGTAATTGACAAATATTTTATTAAAAATGAGTTGCTGTTTTTTCCTAAGCAGTGATCTCTGCAGATAGCGTAAATCCTTTTTACATTTTTTGTACATAGGCTTCCCTGGTGGGGCCCTCCTCGACCCCCATTTGGTAAGTGGCCACTCCCCTCGCTCCTCCACGACACAAGACTAACCACTCCGAAGAAGTTTCCCTCGAAGGATGCAAAGAAGTTTGTACTTCCTACAGCATTCGTTCATAATAGCACCACGTTCGCGCTACGATGAAACCGGCTCCGTCTGTGCACCCTCCACATAGAAGGTGAATCTTACCGAGATCAGGATATCATGGAAAAAGTTAATAAATCGTGAAGACGTAGAAAAAAATATATTTTACATCGCAAGAAGTATCTGATTAAAGGTCTCAACCTTAAGACTTGCGCCACCGACAAGCAGACCATCAACATTTTTAAGGGCTAAAATTGCTTTCGCGTTATCTGCAGAGACGGAACCGCCATAGAGAATTTTCACGGAATCGTTTTTTATAAAGCGTCGTATGGATGCATGCATAGATTCAATATCATGGGTCGTTGGAACGACACCCGTCCCAATAGCCCACAAAGGTTCATAGGCAATGCAATAGGGACCGCTAAGATTCTCTAAAATAATAGATAATTGCTTGAGAGTAAAATGCTCATGCTGGCCTTTTTGCCGGGTTTCCAGGGATTCCCCCACACAAATGATCGGCACCATATGGTTGCGTATAGCAGCGATAGCTTTGCTTTGAATGAGCGCATCATCTTCGAAATGACGGCGCTCACTATGCCCTATTATAACATAACTCGCCCCCACATCGGCTAAAAGCTTGGGACTTGTAAAGCCCGTATACGGGCCCTCATCTTTAAAATGACAGTCTTGGCCTCCAACGCTGTAATTATTTTTAATCACAGCGCACTTGACTGCACTTTGGATAAGCAGCGGCTGGACACATAAAACAACATGGTGGTTTGTCCCAGCAAGATTGTCTGACCAATAATTGATCGCTTGGGGGTCACCAAACATTTTCCAATTCGCAATAATAAGGCGTTGTGTCATCGAAAAAATTGCAAAAGTTTCTCATTTTTTCTAAAGTAGTCAATAATTATCACAATAACTAGTCTTTTCATTTCATGCTTCAAACAATGCGTTCCCATGCGGGAAGTTGGTTCATTAAGTTTTTACTCGCTGCGATTATTGCAAGCTTTGCCTTTTTTGGCATTGGCGACATTATCAAGGGCTATCAGCACGGTCGGCCCGTTGCAACAGTCGGCGGCTATGCGATTGGTATGGAGGAGTTCTCTTATGCCTATAAGTTGGCGCTTACAAATCTTCAACACACCGCCAAAAAAGCGATTACGCCAGAGCAGGCTAAGGAGCTTGGCCTTCCCCAGCAGGTTTTAGACAATCTTATTAATAAAGTGATCTTGGAACAGGAAATGACACGCTTGGGCGTGGTTGTTTCAGACAAAACGATCATAGAAGAAGTTCATGCTATCCCTGCTTTTTTAACGAAAAATGGTACGTTCGATCATGCGATGTTCGAGCAAATTATTCATGCACAAGGCCTAAGCGAGGGACGTTTCATTAGTGAGGTACGTAAAGAATTGCAACAGCACCAAGTGATTGGCGGGCTGACGAGTCCTTTGAATTTATCAGATGCATATGTACGTATTTTATTTCAAGCGCTGGAACAACCTCTCCAATTTGTCAGTGTGGATATTCCTTTTAAAAAAATTCCTCTTCAAAAAGAAATTAAAATGGCGGATGTCGAACTTTTTTATAATGCGAACAAAGAGCAATTTAGGGTGCCTGAATTGCGCACGATCACACTTTTGCGCTTTGATCGCGATGCGCTTAAAAAGCAAATGACTGTATCAGAAGACGCTATCAAGGAAGAGTACGAGCGTCGCGCTGGAGATTTTGCATCCCCTGAAAAGCGCACCATTGAAAGCATTACAGTCAGCACAAAGGATGCAGCCCAAAAAGCTATTGATGCGTTTAACATGGGCAAACCTCTTAAAACAATTGCGCGTGAATTAAAGGGTTCTTATAAAGACTTTGGCTCTGTGACAAAAGATCAGTGGCCTGTAGACGCGCACACAAACGCCCTTTTTTCACTCAGTCTTGGAACGCCTTCTGAAATGTTTGATACAGATCAAGGGTATGTGATTTACGTTGTCACTAAAATTGTTCCAGGATCCCAAAAATCTCTCAGCGAGGCAATAGCAGACATTGAATCATCCCTTAAGGATGACACATTTAATGAGTATTTTGAGTCGCTTCAAAATAAAGTTGAGGACGATCTTGCGGGTGGGCTTAAAACTCAAGAAGTGGCGAGTAAATATAATCTGACGATTGAAACGCTCAAAGCTGTGGACAGAAATGGCCATGATAGTGATGGTGCGAAAGTCCTCGAGGGAAGCACTAAAAAAGATATTTTGGACTACGCCTTTTCGAATCCTCAAGGCTCTGAAAGTAATGTTATTCTTGCAAAGGCCGATAAAGACACTCAACTGATTGGGTTTATCGTGCGCGTTGATGCCATTCAGCCTTCCTTTATTCCTGATTTTAAAGGCCCTGCTCAAGCAAAAATCATAGAGGCTTATAAAACGGATCTTCAAAAACAAGAAGCGTCGAAAATCGCACGCGACATTGCTAAAAATGCAACATCTGTGGAGGAACTCAAAAAGCAAGCAGCGGCTCACAAAGTATCTTTTTCAACACTTCCTCCGATAAGCAGGGCTTCGGTGGATCAGGATGAGTCGCTAAAAAATGAAATGATGGGCGATACGATCGAGCGTATGTTCACGCTTCCTGAAGGCGAAGCTCTTGCAGCACCTACAAGGAACGGGTTCAAAGTCATTATGTTTCAAAGCAAGCTGCCTTATACCATTGATAATGCGAAACTTGAAAAATTCAAAGCCTCAATAAAAATTATGCTGCAGCGGGATTTTGTGCACCTTTATCGCAACTATCTTCGTCAAACACACTATCCTGTGACCGTGAATCAAGATCAAATGGATCAGGTTGTAGGGCACACATCTTAGAGAATAAGAGGGGAGAATTTTTCGCTCATCTCCCCCGTTTTTCTAGTTTTTGTTAAAAATAATATCCGAGTCTTCTTTTTCTGTAATATTGCAGAGTTTTATATAGTGGTTTAAAAGTTTTCGATACTCATTCTCGTCCTTAGCCGCCCACATTTTGCTATTCATACCCTCGACAGAATTTTTATTATAGTTGAGTGTTGATTTATCCATATTCTTTATTTTCAAAGGGTTAATAGTGAACACAGGCTTTTTTGATTTTTTGGTCTCTTCAAAGTTCATAGTTTTAAAAATCTCCTCGATTTCTTTAACTATTTCCTTTGTATTTTTATTGACTTCATCCTCTTGCTTTTCAAAAGGAACAAACTCACTTGCCACAGCACTGAGCGAAAATGTAAGGGAAAAGACCAGATATTTTAAATTCTTTTTCATAAAAAAACTCCTTTTCATAGCATTTGAGTGATAACAATTAGAGAGGCTGATAAGGTTCCACAGCTTGGTTAATGTTACCAAAATAATCTCCCATGTGAATACGTACCTGATCGCCAAAGCGTAAAAAAGACGTAGTGGGAGCTCCCGATTCAAGGATTTCCAGCATGCGTTTTTCAGCAATACAACAGGAACCGGCACTGCGATCCGTATTCGATACGGTTCCAGACCCCACAATAGTACCCGCCCCCAAATGACGTGTCTTGGCCGCATGGGCAATCAGTTCTGCAAAACTAAACGTCATATCCACCCCAGCATTTGGAGCACCAAAGGGTTCAAAATCACTGCCACTGCGCTTAATGGCAACCTCGAGCGGTAAATGGACTTTGCAATGCTTCCAATGTTCACCCAGCACAGCGGGGGTGATCGCAAAAGGCGAAAAAGCTGTTGCGGGCTTGCCATGTAAAAAACCAAACCCCTTTGAAAGCTCGCCGGGAATAAGATTGCGCAAACTTACATCATTCACAAGCATAAGGAGCTTAATATGCGCTGCTGCATCTTGAGGTGAAATCGCCATCGGCACATCGTCCGTGATCACAGCAACCTCGGCTTCCATATCAATGCCATAAGCCTCATCTGCCATAACAATAGGGTCATGAGGACCGACAAAACTATCGGAGGCACCTTGATACATAAGAGGATCTGTCCAAAAACTTTCTGGCATGACAGCACCACGTGCTTTGCGAACAAGCTCAACGTGATTGACATAAGCACTGCCATCGACCCATTGATAGGCGCGTGGAAGAGGCGAATGAAAATGCTCAAAACCAGGAAGAGGAAGACCTGACTTTGGATGTGATTCAAGATAGTGAGATCCCGCCGCTAAAACACCAAGAGCTCTGTCCCAATTTTCTAAGGCGGACTGCATCGTTTTATACGCATCAGAGATCGCATAAAATTGATGATCCGGAGAAACAACAATTAATTGTCCATCACGTGTATTGTCTTTCAATGTTGCAAGAGTCAGAGGAATATCTTTTGTCATCATAGTTTATCATCCTTTGTTAGTGTGTTTTTCATCGTCGTTTAAAACTAATTTTTTTTCCAGCATTTTAATAAATTATTAATTCTAATGCACTGATTTTAAGGCTATAAATCCCCTACATCTAAAAACACTTCCACAGATGTGTACATTTTTATTCGAAATAAATGTCATTAAGGCTGTTACGAGAGCCTACCAAGAGCGTACACGACCAACATCGACGTGAACGAATTGATTATAGGCTCCAACACCTCCTCTGCCCAGCATTTTTGCGGCTTTTTGAATATCTTGAAGAGAGCGATTGCCAGGAAGAGCGATATCCGCTGCCCGGCCAAGGGTATGCTGACTTTTTCGTGCGACACCCGTTGTTTTTTCACACAACATCGCGTTTGATTTTAAAGACCTGAACCCTGAAATAAGGTGAAAAGGTGCGCTGACCTCGAGGGTTTTTTGGAGTGCGTAAAGAAGCTCGATAAGTTTTATATCAATGGCGTGAACATCACCTGTGCGATGATCACGAAACAGCTTATTAATCGCTGTGAGGCTATCGCTCACATAATTACCCGCCCAAAACACAACATTTTTGAGGGATTCGCTTGTGTGAATATTATAAAAACTGAGAGCTTTTTCGGCGATTCTGGGCGACTGGGCGGCTTTTTGTGGATTTTGATCGATATCACTAAAAGGATTGAGCATTCGCCAAGCCCCACCCCCTATAATACTGGGCGCCGCAAGGGAAAAAAAAGTATTCCTTAAAAACCCCCGCCGCATTATGTCCACAGAGGGGTTTTTGGGAGTTTTTTCAGATCCTGGATCTATCTTTGGCAACAAAAACGTCTGATCTTTTTTCATCCGCCATTTTTAACAATTTATGAACCTTTTGTCAAATAAATGGGGGCTCAAACCCGATGGGGCTCTTTGAGATATTGACACAAAATTAAATTAAAGAGTGCACGAGAGATATCTTCCCGCTATAAATAGAGTTAGTAAAAATACTCAATTTGGAAACATTCTATGACACTAATGCAAGGGAAACGCGGCCTTATTATGGGTGTAGCGAACGACCATTCAATTGCTTGGGGCATTACAAAAAAACTTGCTGAGCAAGGTGCTGAACTTGCCTTTACGTATATGGGAGAAGCTCTTTTAAAGCGTGTGCAGCCTCTCGCAGCCTCTGTAGGATCCGACTTTATTATGCCCTGTGATGTGAGTGATGCGGATCAGATTGCGGCTGTTTTTAAGGAAATTGAAGAAAAATGGGGCACCCTCGATTTCGTTGTTCATGCGTTAGCCTATGCAGATAAAAATGAGCTGACGGGGAAGTTTGTTGACACATCCAAAAAAGGCTTTGAAATGGCGATGAATATTTCCTGCTATTCATTTGTCGAAGTGTGTCGCTATGCAAGCAAGCTTATGCCAAAAGGTGGTTCGATTGTGACACTGACCTATCACGGAGCACAGCGCGTAATGCCTCATTATAATGTTATGGGCGTTGCAAAAGCAGCGTTGGAAGCGAGTGTGAAATATCTTGCAGTGGACCTTGGCGGAGATAATATTCGTGTGAATGCGATTTCAGCAGGCCCGATTAAAACCCTGGCCGCTTCGGGCATTGGCGATTTTCGTTATATCCTTAAATGGAATCAGTATAACTCGCCTCTTAAGCGCAATGTAACCATCGAAGAAGTCGGTGGAGCTGGAGTTTATTTACTTTCGGATCTTTCTTCAGGTGTAACGGGTGAAGTACACTATGTTGATGCAGGTTATCATGTTGTGGGCATGAAAGCTGTGGATGCGCCAGATATTGCTGTAGCTGTGTAGGGGAATAATACAGTGAAACTCTTCGCCCTTATCATCGGTCTCTTTTTTCTCACTAACTCTTTAGTTATTGCTTCAGAAAAAGACGCTGTCGATGAATTTTTATCTCTTTGGAATAATTGCGATAACGATAAGAAAAATAATATTCCACGCTTTAATGCTCTATTGATGCTGGGGGAGGAGGAAAATAAAGACAATATTTCCCTTAAAAAAACGCTTGGTAATGTGATGGTGATGGACCTCAAGAAAACGAGGGATGAGGAGAACTATCGCGACAAGGAAATGTTTTTTTATTTTTTGGATGCAGGTGGTGTTTATGGCATTGAGGATCCCTTTGAATGCTTTACAAAGGATGCGTTGATTGCCATGTCGATGGTTGTTTTATCGATGAAGGATGAAACCATTTTATACTTTGCAAAGGATTCGCGGCATTATGGCAATCTTGTTCGCCTCCTTACCTTTTCAGAGAAAAAAGACCTGAAACGACTCGAAGAGGTTTATAAAAAATTAATGGGCGTGTCTAAAAACAGTTTTTATAGAGACAGATTAAAACCACTCAAAGACACGAGTGAGTCATTTAAACTCAGTGATGCGTTTTAGAAATTTTTTATACATCCTCGGTGCATTCAAAAAACGTGTTGAAAATAGGCTATTTTTTACAGCCTATATTGATTAGAATGAAGGCAAATCTTCTCATAAAGTAATTGGTATGTTCGCACGCTCTCGTCGTCATGGTTCTCTTGATATTTGGCCAGGCTTTGTCGATGCCATGGCGACTCTCCTCATGGTTATTGTGTTTGTGCTTATGACGTTTGTTGTGGCGCAATTGTATCTAACGGATGCGATTAAGGGAAAAGAAAATGCACTCCTTGCGCTAGAGGGGCAGATTAAATCGCTTAAAAATGATCTTAAGATTGAAAAGCTCTCAAAGGATGAAGCTCATCTTCAGATGATGAATTTGAAAAAAACCTTGGACCTTTTGGAAAATCAAGTAATGCACTTGCGCCATGCTCTTCAAGATTCAGAAAAAACCCTCACAAAAGAAACAGAAGCCAAAGAAGCAGCATTTTCTTCTATTAGTGATCTCAATGCCCAGATTGCTGATTTAAATCACCAAATTAAGCGCCTGAGTAGTGCCCTTGAGGAGGAAGAGGCGCATTCGAATGATCAGGCTTTGAAACTGGATCAGCTTCAAAAAAAATTAAATGAGGAGTTACTTGCGAAAGTTGAGGAGCTCAAAGATCTTAACAATAAATTAGCAGAAGCCTTGACGGTCAATGAAACACTTGATCGTGAAGTGACAAAACTAAAAGATCCGAAAAAACTTGGACTTACCCAATATCGTTCAGAATTTTTTGCAAAACTTGTAAAAGTTTTGGGGGAGCGCTCTGATATTCGCATTGTGGGCGATCGTTTTGTCTTTCAATCCGAGGTGCTTTTTGACCGGGGATCTGCAGAAATACGCGCTGATGGCGAGGCGCAACTGGCAACCCTTGCCAAGACACTTAAAAATATTACCCAAAATATTCCAAAAGATATTAATTGGGTGCTGCGCGTAGATGGGCATACGGATAGGCTCAGGATTAATACAGCACAGTTTCCTTCGAATTGGGAGCTTTCCAGTGCAAGAGCCATCGCTGTTGTTAAAGCGTTAACAAAAGAAGGGATTGATCCCACGCATCTTGTGGCCGCGGGTTTTGGGGAGTATCAGCCGCTGGCAGAGGGTAAGGACGAGGCCGCGATGGCGCGTAACCGCCGTATTGAATTTAAACTTGATCAACGCTAAAGAAAAATCCTGTTTGCTGTGTTTTAAAAGGAATTAAGTCCATTTTTAGTATTTTTAATCGAAATTTTTATCTTTTAAGGTGAGGGTGGATGCATCTACCTTTTTTACCTTTATCTTACTTTTTCTTTTTATCCTCCAATTCAGGGTTTTTTAGAGGAATTTGTGTAATTTCCAGGAATTTTTCAAAAAAACTCTGTGAAATGTTACTAAAATCATAAAACAACCAATCCTAAAAAACTTCACATATACTTACTTTGAAAAGCCATCCTTCAAAGATTTAGCCATACATTTTTATCTTTCTTTTGAGGTATAGTAGGCACGATTCAATATTCATTAAAAATATTTTCATGGCGCGCCCTTATTTAACAGCACAAAGCCTTAAACTAACCTTTGGAGGAAAACCTCTTTTTAAAGATATAACGTTTCATCTGCACAAAGGTGAAAAAGTTTGCCTTGTGGGACGCAACGGCTCTGGAAAATCAACCTTACTCAAGATATTAGCCGGATTTATTGAGGCCGATGACGGAGATCTTTTTCTTCAACCAGGTCTTTCAGTAGCGTATCTTCCTCAAGATGTCGATCTTCCTGGACACCTCACTCCCCTTGACTATATTAGCCAGACGGGCATTGATCATTATTTAGCAGCAAGTTATCTTGACCGCTTGCACATCGAGGCCGATCGTCCGATGCAGCATCTTTCAGGAGGGGAGCGCCGACGGATTGCCCTTGCTCACACACTTGCCCAAAAAGCCGATATTCTTTTGCTGGATGAGCCAACAAACCATATGGATTTGCCGGCGATTGAATGGCTTGAGGAGTATTTATCCAGCTTTCAAGGTGCACTGATTTTGATTAGTCACGATCGCTTTTTTTTGGAAAAAACAAGTAACCTTACCTACTGGCTAGATCGTGGTGAAATTTCTGTCAATAAAAAAAGCTATGGTGATTTTGATCGCTGGAGCGAAGAGCTTATGGCAGAAGAAGCCCGTCACCTTGAAAAATTGGATGTCAAACTTGCAGCAGAACAAGAGTGGCTCCACAGAGGCGTCACCGCACGCCGTAAACGCAACCAAGGAAGACTGCGCAACCTTTTTGATCTGAGAGCGGCGCGCAGAGAAGCAACACTTAATCAACCTGGTAAACTTAAGCTTAGTTCATCAGACGGTGAAACAAGTAGTGCCATGATTATCGAAGCACAACACATCAGCAAGGCCTTTGGTACGAAAGTCCTTGTCAAAGATTTCTCCACACGGATTAAACGGGGAGATCGGATTGGTATTATTGGTGCCAATGGTTCAGGTAAAACAACCCTTTTAAAAATGCTTGTGAAGCAACTAGAACCAGATACGGGAACAGTTAAAATGGGCGCTAAAATTGATCTTGTGTATTTTGATCAAATGCGCACAACACTTGAGCTTGATGAAACTTTGTGGAAAAATCTTTGCCCTACAGGTGGTGATCAAGTCTATGTAGGCGGACAATATCGCCATGTGATGGGCTATCTCAAGGATTTTTTGTTTGACGAACGCCAGGTCCAGGGCAAGGCAAATATCCTTTCCGGCGGCGAGAAAAATCGCCTTGCCCTTGCAAAAGCCATGGCGCACCCCAGCAATGTTCTTGTTTTGGATGAGCCTACGAATGACCTTGATATGGATACACTTGATTTGCTTGTTGAAATGCTGAGCGACTATGAAGGCACAATTATTTTAATCAGCCATGATCGCGATTTTTTAAATAAAACTGTTACCTCCATCATTGCAGTGGAGGGCAACGGTCGTGTGGACGAATATGTGGGAGGGTATGACGATTATATCAATCAAAAAAAAACGCAAAGGCCCGTCGCAAAAAAAATACAAAATGCTCCAAGAGAGCCCTCTAAAGCAACAGCGACTGCGTCTCATAAAAGATTGTCTTATCATCAGCAACGCCTTCTTGACAGTTTGCCCGCCAAAATAGCCGCCCTTGAAAAGGAAATAAATCTTATCGAAGAAAAACTCTCAGATCCCCATTTTTACACACATCACCCGCAAGCGTTTACAACCTGTTCCAATCGCCTTGCAGAACTCCAAAAAGAGCTAAATGATGCGGAAGAAACATGGCTTGAGCTAGAAATAAATGAGTGAGCAAGAGATTTTCAAAAAAATTTCCATAGGTGGACTCACAAAGGATCAATTAGTTACGCGACTGGTTGAGGCAGGTATTCAGTTTAATGAGTATGCAAAAATACTCTTTGATCATCCGTCTTTTTCCCCTAGCCATACATCTGAAAAAGTTAATTTAGCTAAAATCACACTATCGGACTTGGGTATGGGTAATCCATGCTCTTTTCGGGAAATTATAGGTCGCGCTTCAGCTCTTGGCTTAGAGCTTTGCCCTCTCTATTGCGCTACATTTTTGAGATTAGAGTATTTGGATCAACCAGAAGGGCCATATCTTACAGTTATCTCTGCTAAACCTCAACATGATGAAAACTATCCGAATGGCTTTTATCTTAGAAATTTTAATAAAATACTTTGGTTAAGGGGATATCGCGCCACAGATTTTTGTGAGTGGCCAATGGACAATGAGTTTATTTTTTTAAAATGACTCACTGAAGATAATATAAAATCAATTTTTTATATTTCTATTGAGATGCATAACTTATACAACTGAGTTTGATAATCTTACGTGGTAAAGATTTTTTTAGAGAGGCAAAAGACTAAAATCTCTTGCCTCTCTTCGCATTTCGCCTTAGTAATAGACAATATTCTTTTGAGATTTGATGTCATAGTGAACGAATCTTTATCATCGCGCATCATAAAAAAACTCCGCATCATCGAGGACACCCGCAATAATATCAGCTTGTGGGGAGTGGCGTGGATGAGCTTTTTTTGGAGCACAGCTTCGCTGATGGCTTTCTCCATTTTGCCTGCTTTTTTAACAGACGTCCTCCATGCAAGTAAAACAAAAATTGGTTTTATCGAAGGTACCGCCATCTTTATTTCTTTCATTGCCAAAATTTTTTCCGGCGTTCTCAGTGACTATTTTAAAAACCGTAAGCCCCTCATTATTATTGGATCGATTTTTAGTATTCTCATTAAACCTATGTTTGCGCTTGCAGCCACAGTGAATATGATTTTTGCCGCACGATTTATCGATCGCCTCAGCAAAGGAATCCGTTCTGCCCCCACCGATGCGTTGATCGCAGATTTGTCTCCTAAAATTCACCGCGGTGCAAGTTACGGTATGCGGCAATCTCTTTATACCTTTGGCGGGATGTTCGGAGCCCTGCTTGCCAGTATTTTAATGACAGTGACAACGCATGATTATCGTATGATTTTTATGCTTTCTATGATTCCTGCAACACTCGCTGTGATTATCCTCATTTTTGTTGTGAAACAGCCCGCTATCCTTGAGCACGGGAAAAAAGTTGATTGGCATATTAAAGATATAAAATTTCTCCCACCACGCTATTGGGCGCTTCTTGGTGTAGTTTCGCTGCTAATGCTCGCCCGTTTTAGTGAGTCTTTTGTGGCCCTTCGCGCCAAAGAAGCGGGCTGGTCTGTGGCCTCTCTTCCGCTTATTATCGTTCTTATGGATATTGTGCATGCAAGTATGGCCTTTCCTATGGGACGCCTTTCTGACAAATTTAATCGATACAAAATGTTTCTCACAGGGCTTGTCCTTACGGTCTGTGCTCATGTCACAATGATTGCAGATTTTAATTCAGCCATGATTTTTCTGGGTGTTATTTTTATTGGTCTTTATTTGGGGATTATGCAGGGCCTCAGCTCCACACTTATCGCAGAGGCCTCCCCTCCCCATCTACGTGGAACGGCCTTTGCGATTTATTATTTTACAGCAGGGACATCTGTTCTGATTGGTAACGTGTGCGCCGGAAAGTTTGCAGATCTTTTTGGTCTTGTGGGCGCTTTTTGGGGCGGTTTGGGCTTTACGCTGGCAGCAATTGTCGCACTTTTCGTAATGATGCGCGGGATGAATCACCGGTAGCGTTGGGAAATTTCTCTCCAAAAAGGGATAACGCGGGCATAGTCCTGCCCCTGCGGGGCCCACCACGTCCCCAAATTTGATGGCAAGGCCCACCCCTCGCTCCACCTCAACATGACTCGCCCGACTCCAAAACGGCACCGTTTCGAAGGCATCAGAAAAAGGTTGCCCTTTTCACTCATGAGGCCTATCCTGCAGAAACGCGCTTCCGCATGCAA
>JAKBAR010000029.1 GCA_021808925.1 Pseudomonadota bacterium
AAAACACCCAAAAATTGCGCAAATACGAGGTAATTATCATGAAAAAAGTTCTATAAAGGCGAAATATCGCCTCAAGCAGGCTTTTTTCGATCCGACAATGCCTTTTTTAATGGGAAATCCCTCAACCGCGCCCAACGCTTTTTCTTTTGCGAACACAGTGGATCACCCCCTTTATTTTTTTCCTTTGCCAGACGCTTCAACAGTCTAGACATTTTATGGGGATGTGATTTATGGTGAAGCATCCGATGTTCCCGTAGCTCAGCCGGATAGAGCGCAGGATTCCTAATCCCACCAAAAACTTGGGAGAAAAAGGACAAGGATCGTCAGAAGTTCCAGGCGACCAAGAATCATCCCTACCATCAAACTTAGCTTAGGTCCCGTCCCAAGAGGTGAAAAGGATCCAGAGGGACCAATAATTTTTCCAAGGCCCACCCCAAGATTGCTAATTGCACTGAGCGCACCTGAAAAAGCTGTCGTAAAATCAAGATCAAAAAGCGTAAGCACAAGAGACAGCGTGAGCACACAAAAAATATAAAGCATGATAAAAATAAAAACCGAAAGGGCAATGCTATCGCTAATTTTTTGTCCGTTAAATGTAGGGATATACACGCCATGAACGCGGCGCAGTTGCCTCAATTGAGAAAAGGCAAAGCTAAAAAAAACATGAATACGAAAAATTTTAATTCCCCCACTGGTTGATCCTGTACACCCTCCAATCATTCCTAAAATAAGCATCATCATGCCGGGAAAGCTGCCCCACGTCGTATAGTCTGTAATAAAAAAACCCGTTGTTGTGATGACAGAAATGACACTAAAAAAACTATAACGCAGCGCTGTGATCAAAGTAACATTATTCGTTGATACATACCAAAGTGTGAGGATAAGAGACGCACTGAGGATCAAAAGCAAGTAAAGACGATACTGAGGATCTTGGACAAGGCTTTTGACATCTTTTTGCCACACTTTGACATAAAGAATGAGTGTGCCGCCGCCTAAGATCATAAACACCATTAAAACAATCTCAATTTGCCAGTTATGAAACACCTGAATGCCGTTATCGTGGACCGTTAGCCCGCCCGTTGAAAGGGTTGCCATGGCCGTACACACAGCATCAAAAATCTCCATACCCGCCATATAAAGGAAAAACAAACACAACACCGTCAGAATTGAATAAACAGAGAAAATGCTTGTGGCAATTTGCGAGACTCTTGGAAGAATTTTTTCTGAACGATCGGAAAATTCACTACGAAAAAGCTGCATGCCGCCAATGCGCAAAATTGGAAAAATAATCATCGCCATCACGATAATCCCAATGCCCCCAAACCATTGGAGCATCGCCCGCCACAGCAAAATCGACTTTGGCATCCCATCAAGCCCTAAAAGAATTGTCGCACCAGTTGTCGTCAACGCTGATGTGGATTCAAAAAGAGCATCCACAAAATTTATCTCTAATGGGCTAAAATAAAAAGGAAGCGCCGCCACAAGGGAACTCACCCCCCACAGCATGGCTGTGAGCAAAAAAGCTTCTCTCACCCCAAGCTCGATCCCATGATCCGGCTGATTCGACACAAACAAAAGCGCCCCTGCAAACCCAGATACACAGGCCGATACCGCAAAACTTTGCCAATGGTGCGTCTCATAAATAAAATAATCTAACGACAGCGGAAGAAGCATTGCTGTCGCCACGAGTGTTAAAAGCACTCCCAGCAAAAACAAAACTGTGCGCACATCCAGCATAAAAAGAAGCTTTACTTTTACCTAAAAATCACTTTATTAAACTGTAGGCCAAATTGTATAAAGACACAAATTATTTGGTACTTCACCCTCATTTAAAATTTATGGAGATTCACAATGACACAATTATTAAAAAATTTTACGCTCTCCCTTGCACTTTCCGCTGTTTTCTTTGGATTGATCACAAATGTTTATGCGATGAAAGTTGAAGAGGAAGAGGAATATAAAAAACTTCCGAAAAACCAACGTACTAGCGATGATGAAAATACATCGGACGATGATGAAGTAAAAAACGTTAAAGCTCAAATTCGAAAGAAAAAACAAGAGGAGCTTAAAAAGAAGAAAAAGGAAAAACTTCAAAAATTTATAGACAAATATAAAAAAATCAGCGAAGAAAAAGACAACGAAAAAAATAAAAATGACGTTGTCATCAATATAAACAATATTACAATCGAAGAAGAAAATGAGAAAAAAGAAGAGGTTATTAAAAAAATCCACATTAATGACATTATTTTTTCTCAAGATTCCCGTAAAAACTCAAATTTCCCTGTGAACGGAAACAATACTACAAAAGAAAATTTTGCTCAGTATTTAGAAAATGTTTGGAAGATTTATCTGGATATTGAATCGTTCTCTGAGTTCAAGATGGATACTTTTTTCAAAAATAACGCTAAGACATCACCCGGTTCTGAAGATAACATTTTAGATGACACCGTTGTGCGTTTTGGGATGCAAGTATGGATGATGTTGAGGAACACAAATCCTCAAAAAACGGATGTGTGGCGCGGCAATCAACCCCTTGGGGCTGCGAACTGTATTAAGGCAGGGATATTCACACTAGAAAATCTCGTTACTATTGGTTACAACAATTTAATCAAAACTGAATACGAACTTAATAAATTATACACAAGAGATTTCGAGAAAAACGTGAAAAATACATTCAAAAGTTTTAAAAATCTTTTTAATTAAAGTAAAAATCTCTTCTCCCCTTGTCTTTTAGACAGGGGGACTTTTAGAATGTACGACCTTAAGCCTTTTAAAAAAGCTTTTGAGTACAAATCTTTCCCCGCCTCCTTTGATTTTTGCTAGAGTGAAATAAGATTTGATTATTTCTCTCTCGCATGCGTTTTTTTTTACTTTTCTCCCTTTTATTTATCTTAAGCAGCTGTAACCTTTGGAAGGTGGAAGAAAAGCAAGAAAGTGCCGTTGTCAATGAACGAGCCGCGCGGTATATCACAATTTTTCCAAGTGATTTGGAGCCGCATCTGAAGACAAAACTTGAGAATGCATCGATCCTTAAGCGCCTTGAAGTGCGCCCGCCCCTCACCCCCTTTGCCCTTGAAAAGCGCGCCGAAAAAGATGTGAAGGAGCTTACGGAAACCCTCGAAACACTTGGGTATTTTGATGGAAAAGTTCACTTTGAGATTAAAAAAGAAGAGGACCTTTACGTTATTTATTTTTCCATTACACCGGGGCCTCTTTACACATTTTCAGGTTTTGAGATTCATTATAATGGTCCCCTGCCTCCTCATATGATTCGACTGGATGAGCTGAATCTTTCGCTTAAAAAAGGCGATGCGGTGAACCTTGAAAAAGCCCAAGATCTTGGGCGTAAAATAGCAAAATATTGGCGCACAAAAGGCTATCCCTTTGCCAAAGCGTTGGATATGAAGGGAGTGAAAAATGAGCATGAGCGAACCATTCTCGTTATTTTTAATATTTCTCTTGGGCCCAAAGGAACCTTTGGATCCACAAAAGTTGAAGGCCTCACACATCTTGATGAGCGTTTTGTTCTCAATCGCCTGGATTATAAAGAGGGAGATCTTTATGACGAAAAACGCGTGGATTCCAGTCGTAAAGCTCTTTTAGAAACGGGGCTCTTTAACGAAGTAACCCTAACACCCAAGGAAAGCTCTGATGAGAAAACACCGCTTCTGATTCATCTCAAAGAAGGTCCCGCACGCAGTATTGGCGGAGGGGCGAAATATGAAACATCTTATGGGGTGAGTGGCCGTATTTTTTGGCGGCATGATAATCTTTTGGGCAAAGGTGAATCTCTTGAGACAAAACTCACGCTCGGACGGCGAAAAAATGAGGCAAAACTTGCTTTTTCTAAACCCGATTTTATCCTTAAAAGACAGACTCTTTATTCTGCTCTCAGTCTCACAGAAGAAAAAAATCGCCCCTACCACTCAAAATCAGCAAAAGTTGCAGGGGGACTCTCCTATGATGCCACGCCCTTTTTGCAATTTTCCTATGGCCTTGATTATGAAGTCAGTCGCATTAAGCGCAATGGTATTCGCACCCGCAGCAACCTTTTGGGCGTACCCCTTATTTTAGATTATGACTCCACAAATAGTCTTCTCAACCCCGTCGAAGGACTGAAATGCCGTATCAAAACAAATCCTTATCGAGGAAAATACATTGGGCATAATGGTTTTTGGCTTAATGAAATTTTTGCAAGCACATACTTTCATCCTAAAATCCAAACGATTGAGGAGGCTGACAATATTTTTGTTCTTGCCACATGGGGAAAAGTGGGCGTGATTTATGGTCAAGAAAATGTTCAATTTATTCCTCCCAACAAACGCTTTTATAGCGGTGGTGGTAACTCAGTCCGCGGCTATGGCTATCAACTCTTAGGCCCTCTTGATTCAAATGCCACACCTATCGGTGGGTTGAGTGTTCTAGAATTTGGCACAGAAGCACGTTTTCCGCTTTCAGAAAAAGTAGGCGCTGCGGCCTTTATTGAAGCAGGAAGCGTAGGGCTTCAACGTATTCCAAAACTCAATAGCAGTAATCTTTTGTGGAGTGGTGGTATTGGGATCCGCTATTTTACAGGCATAGGTCCCATTCGTTTTGATATTAGCGTTCCTTTTAAACGCCGCCGCGACCCAAGCTCATCCAAAGGCAAAAAGATCGATGCCCCTTTCCAATTTTATATTAGTGTGGGCCAAGCGTTTTAAAGACTTCATAGGGGTAAAAGATTTAAATGTTTAAAATTCATTGGGAAAAAACGAGTACGTCTCATCCCTTAGCACACAATCTTATCGAGAGAATGGTGCACCTTGCCTGCCCAGGTCAAAAGCTTATCTCACACCAACTCATAGAAGGAGGCTGTGCGAATCTTAATATCAAAATCAACCTTGAAGGTGTTGAGAATCCATTTATTTTACGTGTGTATCTGTGGGACAAAGAGGCCGCTTTTCGCGAAAAAAATCTTAGTATCCTCTTAAAAAATACACTTCCCCTGCCTACTTTTTATTTTATCGGAAACATTGATCACTACACTTTTGCTCTCACAGAATTTATACGCGGTATCCCACTGCGTGATCTTTTGCTCAGCGATTTGCCCCATGATAGAGGCGCCATCATGTTTGATATTGGCGTCTTACTTTCGCAGATACACAAAAACACCTTTCCAACAGCGGGTTTTTTTGATAAAAACCTTGCAATTATTCCTCCCAAAAATTCAGATGATTTATCCACCTTTGCAAGGGAGTGTTTAGACAAAAATAATGTTCTCGCGGTTCTTGATCAGCAAACAATTCTCAGCATCAAAACGTGCCTCAACACCTTTGGACATTTATTTCCTGATAAAAATGAAAATTGCCTCGTCCATGGAGATTTTGATCCCGCCAATATCTTGGTTGACCAAACTGATCATACATGGAAGGTCAAAGGCATTTTAGACTGGGAGTTCTCTTTTTCTGGGTCTCCCTTGTGGGATGTCGCGAATATGCTTCGCTATAGCGCTCAAATGCCACCCGATTTTGAAGATTCATTCATCCGCGGACTCACATGTAATGGAAAATCTTTACCAGAAAATTGGCATAGCACCATACACCTCCTCAATCTTGTGTCATTACTGGATATTCTGAGAAAAGAAAATCATAAGCCTTTTCCCCATCGGTGTGAGGATATCCATAGGTTAATCAATAATATTATAGAAAAGCTAAGCCAAACACAGATTTCCTAGCGTTAAGGCAAATAAGTCCTTTCTCTTTAAAATCATAGGTTCTATAAAAGAATAAACGGTTTAAGAAAAACATATTTAAAAAACTATGATGACTCTTTGATGAATTTTTAACATGCTGCATACCGTCATTCTTCGTCTTTCTCTTTGGATTGGTATTGTTCTTTTTGCTCTGTTTGGCGCGCTCAATATCTATAAAAAAGACATTATTCTTTTTTCACTGGAACGCGCTCTTCCACACTCTGTGATTGAATGCGAGCGTGTGGATGGTTTTTTTCCTCTGAATCTCGAGCTTAAAAATGTAAAGATAAAAAACGCCGCCTGGGGAGAAATTTATCTCACATCCGTGTTGCTCGATGTGCGTGCTCTGGGGTTCCTTTCCCCTCCTTTCAATGCGATGAATCTGATCCATACATTCAAAGCTGATTATCTCTTTCAAAAAGAAAATTTTAAAAACAGCGGCACTCTCGCCTTAAAAGATGAAAAACTGATCATCCAAACGCATTATGATAAAATCCCCCTAGAGATCAAAGCAGGGATAAAAGATTTTCAAAATATTCCTTTTTCGCTTCACAGTGACAAGGGTCAAGCAGAAGGTTTTTTGAAGCATTTTAATAACCTCATGATCAATACTATTCATTTTCAAATAAGTGAGTCTCTCTGGCTCAAAAATGAAAAACCTTTTTCTATCGCCCTTGATGAAAAAAAAATCGCCAAAGAAACTAATTTTTTTGTAGGCAGCGCGAAATTCACATTAGACAGTCTAAGTTTTCAGGACACCCTGAAAGGAAAAATGAGTGCGCATATCCCCTTTGATCTTTTGAAAAAAGACCTCCCCTTTGCAGAAAGTAACGCCGCACTTACCCTTACCGCCGATATCAGTGGATCTTTTGACAATCCACATATCCAAGCAAAGCTCTCCTCCACGCCCGTCAATATTAAAAATTTCAAACACCTCTCATTTCTTCAGGCCAATATCAAAGCCGTTTATCAACATCACATTCTTTCTCTCGAGGGTGCGCTACAAGAAAAACAAGGATTAAATCTCAAAATCAAAGGCACAGCAACGCCAGAAAATCTTCAGATTAAAGCCTCCACAGAAGGTAATTTTTCTTATCTTAAATCTTTTCTGCCCAAAGGAGATCACCTTGGTGGAGCCTTCAAAGGGGATTTTGCCCTGTCAGGACCACTTCTATCCCCCCATTTCGATGGGAACATCGTGATTAAAAATGGTTTGTATCAAAATTTTGCCATTGGAACCCATATTAAAAACCTTCAGGGCACGATCAAACTTTTAAAAGACCACGCGAGCCTTGATCTTCAGGGAAAAGATGATTTTAAAGGAACATTGAATGCTACTGGGAAGATTCCTTTTGATATGCAATCTTCGGGCGTGATTGATCTTGAGCTAAAGCAATTCTATTTAGGGCAAAGCGATCTTTTTACAGGGCGTGCGGATGGGCACCTTTTCATTGATCTCTTCAAAAAAACCATCAAAGGCCTTTTGAATCTTAATCCTGTCGTCGTTGATATTGATCAGCTAACACCGTCTGCAACACCGCGTATTTATTTTACAGATGGCGCGCTTAAAAATGATGATATCACAGCACAGCCTTCTGATTCTGGATTTCATTTTGATATTCGTCTTGTGCCGACAAAGCCTGTTGTGGTCCGCGGATTTGGCATTGAAAGCACGTGGAATGGCGGCCTTAGCCTCCAAGGAAACACCCCCGATTTTGTTGGTGAATTTACTTTAGAAAAAGGCAATGTCGATATTACTGGGCGCATTCTCAATTTTACGCGCGGAAAAATCATCTTTGATCATAAAATTAATAATCCTCACCTTGACCTTGAGATTATGAAAAAGATTGACGGATACGAGGTTTTTATTCAGCTCTATGGCAGACCCAAAGATACGCGGTTTACCCTTATCTCACGGCCGGGCTTAAGCCAAGAGGAAATCCTCGCGCTGATTCTTTTTGGCCGCAAATCAGCCACCACATCCCTTGGTCAATTATTTGATGTGAGTGCCTCTCTCTCCAGTCTTTCCAGTGCTGGACAGGATAAAAGTTTTTTCACAACCTTTCGTAAACTTTTTGGCATTGATGCGCTTGAAATTAAAAATAAAGATCAGACAAGCCCCAGCGAATCGCCCCAGGCCCTTAGCATTCGCAAACAAATCTCACCGGATTTTAGTGTCGTCATCGAACAGGCCATTAGTGCTGCAGATGAAGAAAGCAAAGAAAGTAAGGCTATTATTGAAAAACAACTGAGCGACAATTGGAGCCTCGATTTTGATGTCTCTACCAACAAAAGCGGCGGCGTTGGCCTAAGCTGGATCAAAAGATATTAACTATTTTTTTAACCTTATAAAGGCGAAAAACCTTTAATCTCCCCCAAGAATTTTGCTAATCACCTTGGCTGTATAATCCACAAGCGATATGACTTTCCCGTAGTTCATCCGCGTAGGGCCCACGACACCGATCGCACCAATAATTTGTTGCTGTGTATTTTTATAGGGAGCAACAATCATTGAACACCCCGAAAGTTTAAAAAGATCATGCTGAGCCCCTACAAAAATTTGCACCCCCTGCGCATGAATCGCTGCATCCAAAAGATTAATAAAATGCTCCTTAGCCTCGAGCACATCAAAAAGAGCCCGAATTTGATCAATTTCCTCCAGCATCGTGACATTTTGCAATAAGTTGCTTTGTCCTTTGACGATTAAATTACGTGTCTTATCCCCCCCAGACCACACGGCCAAGCCCTCTTCCACAACTTTTGACGTCAGCGTATCCAGTTGCTCTTGATAAAGGCTGAGTTCTTTTTTGATAAAATTTTTAGCCTCGAAAAGGGTTTTGCCCATAAGCTTGTCTGTCATATAAAGCCCTGCTTCTTTGAGCGTCGATATAGACAGTGGCGCTTCAAGTTCAATAATACGATTTTCAACAAGACCATCTTCGGTAATGAGAACAACAAGGACTTTTTGCCCGCCAAGTGGCACAAAATCAATTTGCTTAAGAGGAGATTCTATTTTTGGCGCAAGGATAATACTTGCACATTTGGACAAACCCGACAATAGAGTCGTCGCACGCTCCAGAATATCCTCAATAGTTTTTCCAGAGGCAGAGCACGCTTCTTCTACTTTTTCTCGGTCATGCGCACTGAGATCACCAACCTCCAAAAGCCCTTGCGCGAAAAAATGCAAACCCGCATCTGTAGGAAGACGTCCTGCAGAAGTATGCGGCGCATAAAGAAGCCCTGCATCCTCTAAGTCCGCCATAATATTACGGATCGTTGCGGGGGAAAGCGAATCCTCCATACGCCTTGAGATTGTGCGCGAGCCCACAGGTTCACCCGTCTCAATATACGCATCCACAAGATTTCTAAAAATATCAAGGGAGCGTTTGTTCAAATCGGCAAAGGCCATAGTTCGTTCCGTTTAAAAACAGCCAAGAAAAAGAATACGTATTATCTTAACATACTTTCTTTGTTGTTGTGAAAAGTAACGCGCTTAGCAAATCTACATCTCTTCAAGAACAGTCCAAAATTTAAGGGTGTGTGTGCCCAAAAACTTTAGTGTCAAAGGATCGCTACTCCCCTTGAGATTTGAATATTTTTCAAGCAAGTTATTCTTTTCAAAAATTTCAACTTTCCAGTCACTTTCTTCATCCACATAAAAAGATACTGTTTTTGATTTTTGAGTGATTTCGAAAAAAGAGTGGTTATAGGTAACTTCAGAGAATTCTGCCGCTGGTTGAATTTCTTGAACAACTTTTATAGAAACAGTTTTATTTTCTCCAAAAAAATATTCATTAAAATCGCATTCAATAATCATTCCCAAAGAAGGAAAAGAAAGGAACATGAAAAAAAACAAAAACAAAAGGTGCATCGCGCCTCCAATTTGTTAAATTTTATTAATAGTAGGTTAAAAAAAGACATTAGGGAACTCTAAAAAAATTTAAAAGCACAAAAGGAATCCAATCCCTTCAAAAAATTCGCTTTTTCTTGTGAGATGGATTGCGATTTTGAAAAAATAAACTATGCTGAGAGCTAATCAATAATTTTTCTTAAATTTCTATAGTTTCTATGGCGCCTAAGCACAAGCGATTTTACACTCTTTTAGCGATGTTGATGGGATTAGGTGGCATTGCACTTTTTTTGGGCATCACCTTGCAAAAAAATATTCGTTTTTTTGTCACACCAAGCCAGGTTATGGAGGAGAATTTGATCCACCACAAAAAACTGCGTTTAGGCGGTCTCGTTAAAGAAGGGAGTCTCAAACACTCGGGGCTAGACTCTCTTTTTATTCTAACAGATGGCGTAACAGATGTTTTTGTAACTTATCATGGCGTATTGCCAGATCTTTTTCGCGAAGGGCAAACGATTGTTGCCGAAGGATATTTTGACCAGGAAAGCCAAAGTCTGGATTTTAAAGCAGATGTTATTTTGGCCAAACATGACGAAAACTACCGACCACCGAATCTTCGCCAACCTCTTTCACCCTCCAAGGAATCTTAAAAAATGATAGCGCTCATCGGTGAAGGATTTTTAGTTCTTGCGGGGATTTTATGTTTTTTGCACCTCCTCACATCCCTTCCCTCGCTCAGCACCTTTATATTACTTGCTCTTTTGGGGACTTTTGGTGTTTTTTTATACGCCCATGTCACAGATCACTTTGCACTCGTCAATGTCTTTTTGCACTCCCACACGCATAAACCGCTGCTCTATAAAATAGCAGGCACATGGGCCAGTCATGAGGGATCGCTGCTTTTGTGGTGTGTCTTGCTCGCCTTTTATCAGTGGGTTTTTACACGCATGGATTTTTCAGCATCCGTTAAAAAAATAGGGATAACACTTTTTACCGTGCTGCAACTTAGTTTTCTTTTATTTCTGTTGATAGCGTCTAATCCTTTTGCACAGTTTGTAGATATCCCCATGGAAGGACAGGATCTTAATCCCGTCTTGCAGGATATTAGCCTTGCTATTCATCCCCCCCATCTTTATCTTGGAACGCTAGGTTTTGCCATGCCTTTTATCCTCAGCCTTAGCATGCTGATGGCAGAGGAAATGAGCCTACACTATTTTAAAAAATTGCATGTTCTTTCTCTTTTGGCACAAACATTACTGTCTATTGGTATCGTTTTAGGGGCTCTTTGGGCCTACTACGAGCTTGGTTGGGGAGGCTGGTGGTTTTTTGATCCTGTGGAGAATTTAGCGCTCATTCCCTGGCTTTTAGGACTCATTCAAGTCCATCTCACAAGCATATCTTCCAAACGCCATGAATTTCAAAAACTCTCTTTGATGATCAGTCTTTCGACATTTCTCAGCTGTCTTTTAAGCCTAGTGTTGATTCGCTCTGGAACGCTTAACTCCATCCACTCCTTTGGTGTTGATGAAAAACGTGGATGTTTACTCCTCATTTTGTTTCTTTTTTGGACAATCACCTCGAGTGTGATTTATCTTAAAAAGAGAAGTCATTTGAGCCCTGTACACCCTCAAAAAAAACTATCGTGGAACCGGTCCAGATTTATGCTGATCGGGTGTATTTTTCTTCTGTTTGCGGCAATCACTCTTTTTCTTGGCACGGTTTTTCCCCTGATCACAAGCATTTTCGATACGCACTACACGCTGGATAATCACTTTTACGCACAAGCCTTTTTGCCCTTATGGCTCCCTTTAATGCTCCTTCTGCCCATCGCAATTGAATCTCCTTGGGGGCATCAAACAATCCCTCTGTGGAAACATTTCACCACCATTCTTTTGGGCACAGTTGCACTATTTTTCTTTCAAAGATTTTTCCTGAGCTACATTGTTTTTGCGCTTCCTATTCTTTTTTTCTCCCTCTTTCATCTGATTCAGCATAAGGATGTAAAATCCCTTGGGCGCGATATCGCTCACAGCGGATTTGCGCTTGCAGCAATAGGGATCACACTCTCGACCGTTTTTTCCCTTGAGCAAAATAATCTCATGCGTCCAGGCGAAACCGTCAACATTGAAAAAATAAAAGTACAGCTCGCACAGGTTACAACACGTCAATCTTCGAACTATCATGCAACAGTGGGTCATTTTTTAATCAATGGAAAACCTATTGTCGCAGAGGAGCGTCTTTATCTTGCACAAAAGACACGGCACCTTGAAACAGCGCTGACGAATGTTAATTTTCTCTCACAAATCCTTGTGATGTTGAGCCTTGTGCCCGAGGAAAAAAATGAAAGTTATGCTGTTAAAATCATTTATAAACCCTATATCAACATCATGTGGGGCGGGTTTTTCCTTGTTATTTTCGGATTCTTTCTCAGCACAATCTATCACATCATCTCAATGCATCCGCGAAAAAAATCCTTATAAAACCCACTGAGAAAGCCACTCTGCATAGCCCCATGATTCTGCCTCAAACTCTTTATCTGCTTTATTAAAGAGATAAATCTTATTTTTTCTAAACACAAAATAATCCCCATTGATCTCTGCAAAGGGAATGCACTTTTTGGGAACACCATAAGTATTAAAAGCTTCGTTGATAAAATTTCTTAGGTCCCACGGACAAGCGACGTCAAAAGCCCCTGAGAACTTATCATATTTATACAGTGTCAAAAGAATTGTTTTAGCTTCTTTCGGGCACTCTATGCCACAAAGATCTTTGATAAAATCGATATCCCCTTCGTTAGCACCGGGAAGGCCGTAAGGATAAGAGTCATTTTTGATCAAGGGTAATTTTTCCGTAACCTCTTTGATCAAATTATCAAAATTTTTTGTCGCCATGGCATTCCCTGTGAATAAACAAAAAGAAAGACAGAGTAGTTGAAGAAAGCGTGACTTGCTCATAAAACTATTTTTTAATAAATTTTAACAAAAAATACTATATATTATAAATTAATCAAGATAAATTTTCATAAAAAATTTAATTAAAGCGCTTCAATGCTATTTTCTATGGCACTAGATGCAAAAAAGCCTCACCCCTGAAGAATCACAGAACCATTAACCGGTATGTTTTTTCGCGTATTCAACCAAGTGTTGCACCCAAGCTGTTGCGTTGCGCAAAGAATCGTCGCAGGAACGTCCTCTTTTTTCAAAAGAAGTTCCATTGAGAAAGTCTTGGGCGTGCTAAAATAAGAAGCCACAATACGATTGAGGCGATCATAGGCGGACACAGTCTTTTGCTCTTTTTCTTTGGGAGACGCGGGCAGAAAATCGAGGAACTGCTGATAACAAAGAGGGCCAATGATCAAACGAAAACTTTTTGCCTGATCAAAGGATTTTTTACCCAAAATAGCTGACTCGCCTAGACTATGAAATTTTTTCCCAAGTCGCGTTTGTTCCGCGGGACTCACCGTATTCCACCCCCCTTTGAAAGGAGCAATGCGGCAACGAATATTGAAATAGCTTTCGATTATTTTTTGCAGCCCTGTCATGGATCCTGAGCGCTGCCAGAAAAGCGTTGCGAAAGGCGCAAGGCCTTCGCCACAATCACTTTTGATCTGATGGCGCACACCACCAAGATCCATAAGCGATTCACCCACTTCTGTATTCTCAAGAACTTGGTCCGTGAGCCCTGGGTAGAGTTTTGTATAGAATTTAAACCAAAAAGTGATTAGTCGGTGATTAAAAATATCGAGAAAGTCTTTAAACGCATTCTCTTTAAGCTTTATCCGATCAATCAAAATTTCTGTAAAAACCTCAGGCAAGGGGCCTTGAATCCCTGCAATACCTAAAAAACTGACGGTAAGCTTTGGTGGGCTGCCCGGATGTAGTTGCTTAAGATCCCCCGTATTCACCCCCAAGCCAATGTGCGCCTCAAAGTGCACTGGATCAAAACGCACATCCTCATTGTCGCCCAATTTTTGCGAAGGCTGCCCGCGCTGAAGGAGCCTTACAGCCTGTGGAAAATCATAGAGATACGTATGTGCATACAAATGCTGCATAAGCGGTCCTTGAGATTCATCCACATGGGATTGATTCAAACGTTTTTTCTTTGAGGATACTAAAGAAGAAGATGTTGTCCGTTGAGGGGGGGCCATTGCATCCATACTCCTTTCCGTTGTCGGCTATAAAGGGTCATTTCAATAAATGAATCAAGATTAATATTCATGGCTAAAAAATGCTGAAGAACATGAGCCAAGACAAAACTCATACCACTTGGATCAATTTCTTCATCAAGGGTAAGTGACACGGAAACCCCTTCCACAAACCCCATCCACGCCTGATCATTCACGCACCTTTTAATACGCCGCGCACTCGCTTCTACTTTAAATTCCACAAGAGCCTCGATTTGCTGACCGATGGACGCCCCTGTCATTGATGCGTATAAGTGCAGTGTTTCTTTAATCACCTTGAGACTTGTCGAGGGGTCTGTATAGCCTAAATGATGAATAGAAAGCTGAGAGACAAGCTTCCATAACGTTTCGCCATCCATAGGCGAATAAGCAGGTGTAACAGGTTTATCAAGACATATCATCCGTGTCACCGGAAGTTTTCCATCATAATAAAGTGTCGCTCCAGCGGGAAGTTGCTCTGCAAGAAAGCGATTGGTACAAAGCGTTGTCGCAAAAATAGTTTCACTTGGTGGCATCATCGGATTGAAATCATGACTTACAAAAGAAAGATACACATCTGTGCCTGGAATCTGTCTGTGATCAGACGCTTGACGACGATGGTACCAAAAAAGAGAACTTTCCTTACCATGTTCAAAAGAGTAATAGGGGCGGTATTCTAAAACTGTGCCATCATCCAAAACGGAATGAACATCCACAATCGAATGAATCTCATGGGTACGCTCCAAGCGACTATCGGCTGTCAAACGATACTCCACCTGCCGCTGATTTACACGCAAAGGGTCTGTGGTTTTTTGAAAAAGATTAATAATCGGTGTGCATCCAAGAAGAAAATTCTCTGGCCCTATGGCAAGATGCGAAATAATTTTTCCATCACTCACAGGAATAAAAATCTCAAGCATATCCGTTTGATTTTCTTTTGTCGCTTTTAATAGGTGGCGCAGCTGAAAAAAGAAATATTTTTCAGGAAAATGAAAATACTCCTGGAGCAGTTGATAGGCGGGGTGACTGTGGGCAGGTGACGGGAAAAGCTGTTCGTCACGTTCAAAACCTATGGGCTTTAAAGAATCACTGGGAAGGGTTTTGAGATTTTGACCATCCGTTGAATAGAGGATAAAAGGATCACTTTGACCAAAAATAGCTTTGTAAAGACTTACAGCCGTAAGACGATCGCCCCCCAAATGAAACACAAGCGTATCAAGATCAAGGTCACTAAAATAAAGTTTTTGGGCCTTGAGAGTTAATTTAATATACCACGGGCTTCGCGGTACAGCGTCATTAAACGTATAAGAAAGGGCTTGGACAAAACTAGCCTCCTTCACATCAAGGGGCCAGAGCGTCAGGGGGTACGCCGTTTGGAAACGACAAATAAGCCCTTCCTCTGCATAGGCAAAAAGAGGTGTATGGCGCTCAATAGCATAGCCTGCCGTCATTTTTGCCTTGGCTGGATCCACTTGAAAATGCGCCATGGCCACCGATGGCAACGGATTAATCAGCTGGGGGTAGAGGGTGTTCAAAAGCCCTGCGGCGATCTGTGGAAAACGATCATCAATGGTTTGGTGCAATTGTGCGGAAAGATAGGCAAAGGATTCTAAAAGACGCTCCACATGGGGATCTTTTGACTCTCCCTTTGTCCAATCCAAGCGACGAGCAATTTTGGGGTGCTTTGATGCGAACACAGCTCCAGAATGGCGGAGATAATTCAGCTCCTTGTGAAAATAGGCAAGAAATGCATCGAGGGACACGCGAGGTCGTCCTCATAAAAATAAATTTTAATTAAATTATATGCATAAAACACGCTCCTTAGCAGCAGATTTTATCCATTCATTTCTTTTTGAACCCGTTGATTGCAAAATACTTCAAAGAACCTCTTCTAAGATTCTTGACCAAGAACACCTAAAAAAGATAAAAGTAAAAGGGTTGATGCTGAAGTAGCTCAGTTGGTAGAGCAACTGATTCGTAATCAGTAGGTCGCAGGTTCGATTCCCGTCTTCAGCACCACGCCTTTGCTATAAGAAAATTTGATCCCTAAAAAAAACCAAATTCCCTGAAAACCTTTTGGTAAATAGCGTGTTTAAAGGGCGCCGCACAAGCGAGTGCCTCACGCGGTGTGATCCATGCACTGGATAAAAACTCTGGGTGCGCCGTATTCAAATTGATGTCGGAGTCCTCGCCTAAAAAATCCATCAAAAACCAGCGCTGTTTTTGTCCCTTGTATATCCGCCCCCAGTTTTTGACCTGAAGGGCCTGAAGATCCTCCGGCAAATCATAATAAAGCCATTCCTTTGTCACACGGACAATGCGCACTTTATCCGTACCTATTTCCTCCAAAAGCTCGCGCATCACAGCTTCCTCAAGTGTTTCGCCTTCATCAATACCTCCTTGAGGCATCTGCCACGCAATATTTCCCTCAAGAGCGGCATCGATACGCTGTCCTACAAAAATTTTGCCCTGAGCATTTTTCAAGACAATTCCCACATTCAAGCGATAGAGTGCATCATCCATTGTTAAAACTCACTCCCCTAAGAATTCTCATAGAAAAAACAGATTAAACCATTAGGGTTGATTTTGATAGGCATGAACAATCTTCGCCACAAGGGGATGACGAATGACATCCTCCTCGCCAAAAAAAGTAAATCCAATTTCACTCACACCGTGCAGCACATGCAATGCATCTTTTAGACCAGATTTAACGCCATGAGGAAGATCCACCTGTGTCAAATCGCCTGTAATAACCATACGTGAATTGGGCCCAAGACGTGTCAGTAACATTTTCATTTGCATAGGCGTTGTGTTTTGGGCTTCGTCCAAAATCACAAAAGCGTTTGAAAGTGTGCGTCCTCGCATAAAGGCAAGAGGAGCAATTTCAATTTCCCCCGCACCAATGCGTTTAATGACCTGGTCTCCCTGCAAAAGATCATGAAGGGCATCATAAAGAGGACGAAGATACGGATCGATTTTTTCACGCATATCTCCTGGAAGAAAACCAAGCTTTTCTCCAGCCTCCACAGCCGGACGTGATAGAATAATACGCTCAACCTTACCCGCTAAAAGCAAACTCACAGCCATGGCCACAGCCAGATAAGTTTTTCCCGTACCCGCGGGTCCAACACCAAAAACAAGCTCACAATTTTGCATGGCCTCAACATAACTTGCTTGATTCGAGGATTTTGGAAAAACAATCTTACGCTTTGTGGAGATACTAACATTATGCTTGTCTTTGCCCTTGATAATTGGATCATCCACATTCACCATCGTGCTTGCAATGCGAAGGGCCTCTTCTATGTCGTCAGATTTTACCTCTTTAATGCGGGGCAGTTGCGAGTAAAGATAGCGGAGCGTCGTTTTTGCAAAAGTTACCTCCGGATCATCGCCGGTAATAGTAATGCGATTGCCACGAAGAGCAATATCAACGCCAAGGCGACTTTCAATGAAACTTAAATTCTCATCCTCTGATCCGACAAGGGCTCTTAAGCGATCATTATCCTCAAACTCAATCGATTGCGATCGTTGTTCCAAAGTTTTTTATTCCCACTTTTTTAAACAAGCACCTAAGATCATTTTGAGGCGATTTTTTCCATTTTACCAGTGTTATTTTTTTAACGAAGTATTAACCATAGTTAAAATATGTATTTCTTTCATTTTTTAAAAAAAAATTTTGATGATTAACTTTTTCTTGATCAACAATAAAAACAAAATAAAAAAAATTCCAAGAAGACTAGCAGCCTCCCTTAAACTGCTTTGCTTTTTGCCTCCGCAAAAGTATTCGCGGGCGACAAGACACTTTCTGTGGTGTCAATTGCCCCACTGATACTATTTTGAGTAGCTTTATCAATTTTTACATGCGCTATGGCCCCCAAATGACGCTCAGATGCCGCTACATACACGGACTGCATAAAGGGCGAGCGCCCCATAAGCTGACCTTCATGACGCCCTTCTCTGTCAAAAAGCACAGGAATCACTTGCCCCACAAAAGACGTGTTAAAAGCTTTTTGTTGTTGAAAAAGAAGAGTCTGAAGCTCCTGCAAACGGCGGTCTTTAATTTCCTCTGGCACCTGCCATTCATGAATGCCCGCGGGTGTTCCCGGACGAATGCTATATTTAAAGGAATAGGCCTGTGCATAATTGACTTTTTCCACAAGTTCTAAGGTTTGCGCATGATCTGCCTCGGTTTCTCCAGGAAAACCTACGATAAAATCAGAAGAAAAAGCTATATCAGGACGCACGTCCCTCAGGCGATTAATAATATCTATATAAAAATCAACCTTATGCTTACGGTTCATCGCCTCTAAAATACGATCACTTCCCGACTGTACAGGCAGATGTAAAAAAGGCATAAGCTGTGGAATTTCTTTGTGCGCCAGAATAAGCGCATCATCCATATCGCGCGGATGTGATGTTGTATAGCGAATGCGTTCAAGGCCAGAAATCTCAGCAAGCGCATACAGAAGACGGCCAAGTCCCCACTCCTTGCCGTTCATGCTTCCATGATAAGCATTTACATTTTGCCCAAGGAGCGTTATTTCCTTTGCGCCTACACGCACAAGATGTTCAGCTTCTTTTAAAATAGCGTCCACTGGGCGAGAGCTTTCAGCACCCCGGGTATAGGGCACACAACAAAAAGTACAAAACTTATCACATCCCTCTTGGATTGTCAAAAATGCACTCACATTGGAATGTTCTGGTTGAATAAGATGATCAAATTTGCTCTCAACAGGAAAATCCGTATCCACAATGCGCAGGTCCTGACCTTTTGATCGTAGCAATTGAGCAAGCATCTCAGGAAGACGATGATAGGTTTGTGGTCCAAAGACCATATTGACATAAGGAGCTTGCTTGATAATTTCTTCTCCTTCGGCCTGAGCCACACAGCCACCGACGGCAATAATCGTGTCTTTTCCACCTTCTTCACGCTCTTTTTTAACCATATTGAGGCGCCCAAGATCCGAAAAAACTTTTTGCTCTGCCTTTTCACGAATGTGACAGGTATTTAAAATCGCAACGTCCGCCTCGCCAGGCGTCTCTGTAAGTCCATAACCAAGGGGTGCGAGGAGTGTTGCCATCTTTTCTGAATCATACACATTCATCTGGCAGCCATAGGTTTTGATGTAAAGTTTTTTCATAACACGATTATTTTTTTTGGAATACTTCCTCTCTTATGTAGTGTTTTTTGAGACAACTTGCAACAAAAGCCCACTCTCTGAGAACCATCTTTAAGTTTTCTAAAGATATTTCAGCAAACGATAGGAGATTTTTTTGAAAATGGCGGGAGTGGCGGGAGTGACGGGACTCGAACCCGCGGCCTCCTGCGTGACAGGCAGGCGCTCTAACCAACTGAGCTACACCCCCTTAAAAGGGATCACAACAAACGCCGTGAATGTATGTTTTATGCTCGTTTTTATAAAAAATGTCAAGGGTATTTTTCGATAAAAATCCTTAAAGAATATCGCACCTTTTCTAAAAAAAATTGGCTATTCCATCTCATCTTTGGTAGCCTATAATCAGGAATCTTTTAATGATCTTGGTTTAATGAATGAATTTCTTTGGCAAGCTTTTGTCACTCTTTTAGTTATTATTGACCCCTTTGCCGTTGTGCCTATGTTTGTAGGCCTAACACGCAATGATACGGTCATTAACAAGAGGAAAACGGCTCTTAAAGCGTGTGTGATTGGAACGATCATCCTCCTTCTTTTTGCGTTTTTAGGGGATAAACTTTTAGATATCATGAGCATTTCTGAGCCTGCCTTTCGTATTGCGGGAGGCTTTCTTCTTCTTTTAGCCGCGATCGATATGGTCATTGCAAAATCCCACTCCGGTATGGTATCGACAACCTCTGATGAAGA
>JAKBAR010000001.1:0-23012 GCA_021808925.1 Pseudomonadota bacterium
AGACGTTGCAAAATTGATTGGTGCAGACCCCAAAGAAATTATTTTCACAAGCGGTGCCACAGAGTCAAATAATCTTGCTCTTAAAGGCGTTGGAAGTTTTCACAAAGATAAAAAAAATCACATTATTACGTGTGTCACAGAGCATAAATGCGTTCTCGATACCTGTCGCCACCTGGAGCAAGAAGGATTCGAGATTACGTACCTTCCCGTGCACAGCAATGGCCTTGTGGATCTTGAGGTTTTGAAGAGTGCTTTTAAAGAGACGACCCTCATGGTGTCAATTATGGCCGTGAATAACGAGATTGGGGTGATTCAAGATCTTAAAGCAATAGGTCAGATCTGTCGTGAGCGGGGTGTTTTTTTTCACACAGATGCCGCACAGGCTGTTGGGAAAATTCCTCTTAATGTGGAGGAAATGAACATTGATTTGATGAGTATTTCTGCGCATAAGCTTTATGGTCCAAAGGGTATCGGTGCTCTTTATGTGCGCCGTAAGCCACGTGTGCGGTTGAATGCGCTTATTAATGGTGGTGGACAAGAGCGGGGCATGCGTTCTGGAACACTCTCTCCCGCCCTTTGTGTTGGTTTTGGCGAGGCCTGTCGTTTGGCAGCTGCTGAAATGGATACTGAGGGAAAGCACCTTTTAAAATTACGCACAAAACTCTATGAGGGAATTATGCATCATATTTCGGATGCCTTTTTAAATGGTGACCTTGAGAAGCGTATTCCTGGAAATCTGAATATCAGCTTTGCTTTTGTGGAGGGAGAAGGGCTTATGGGTGACTTGTCGGATCTGTCGCTGTCCTCTGGGTCCGCCTGCACCTCCGCATCGTTAGAACCTTCTTACGTGCTGCGTGCCCTTGGTGTGACAGAAGATCTTGCCCACACATCACTACGTTTTGGGTTGGGACGCTTTACAACAGAAGAAGACATTGATTATACAATTGAACGCGTCAAATGCGCCGTAGAGCGCCTGCGTGCCATGAGTCCGCTGTACGAAATGGCAAAAGAAGGTATTGACATAAACACCATTCAATGGGATGACCACTAATATAAGGAGAATACAATGCAGTATAGTGAAAAAGTCATGGAGCATTTTAATAATCCACGCAATGTGGGCTCCTTGGATAAAAATGCACCGGATGTGGGCACAGGCCTTGTGGGTGCGCCCTCGTGTGGGGATGTGATGAAACTTCAGATTCAAGTCAGCCCTGAGGGTGTGATTGAGGATGCTAAATTTAAAACTTTTGGCTGCAAGTCCGCCATTGCGTCTTCCTCGCTTGTCACAGAATGGATTAAAGGAAAAACTTTAGAGGAAGCGGCCACCCTTAAAAATGTGGATATTGCAACCCACTTAGCATTGCCTCCTGTGAAAATTCATTGCTCTGTTTTGGCTGAGGATGCCATTAAATCCGCCATTGCTGATTTGAGAAAAAAGCAACAGCATGTAACAGAAACTGTGCCTCAAAAGGATGAAAAAACCGCATGAGCGCACCTTTTTCTTTGACAGAAAATGCCTCCAAACGCATTAAAATCCTTTTGGAAAAACGCGGAAGGCCCTCCCTTGGGATTCGCATTGGCATTAAAACAAAAGGATGCTCGGGCCTGCAGTACAGCCTTGAATACGCGGATGCCAAAAACCCCTTGGACGAGGAAGTCAAAGAAGGAGACGTAACGCTTTTTATTGACCCTAAGGCGATGATGTTTATCCTTGGCACCGAGATGGATTTTGTTGAGGATACCATGCAATCCGGTTTTGTTTTTAATAACCCAAATGAAAAAGGAAAATGTGGCTGTGGAAAATCTTTTCATGTCTAATCCTTTTGAGCTTTTTGGTTTAGAGCCCTCTTTTCGCCTGGATCTTAAGGCCTTGGACGCGGTGTATTTTCGTCTTCAAAAGCACTATCACCCAGATAAAATGGATCAAAATGAATCGTCTATTTTGCTCAACTCCAGCACCATTAATGCCGCGTATCAGGTTCTTAAAAATCCTGTGAAAAGAGCCGAGACGCTTTTGTCACTTTTAGGGATTCCGATTCCAGGGCAGCACGGTGAAACGGCAGGAACAGAAATTATGCTTTTGGATGTGTTGGAGTTTCAAGAAACGTTGATGATGTGCGAGGATCACGAAGAATCTTTGGAGATTATGGCAGAGCTGGAGGAGAGCTTTAACGAGGAGCAACACCTTTTCGCGGAATCCTTTGACCATGGGAATTTTGATGTTTTGCCCGATATTTATGTTAAGCTGAGTTATCTTGACCGTCTGCGTAAACAAGTCATAGAGGTTGAGGAACAGTTTTTTAAACGCAAGGCTGCCTTTCATTAACCAACCTCAGGAAAATTAAATCATGCAGTTTTTATATGTTCTTTGTGTCCTTCTCCTTGCTTCAACTACCGTTGCATTAGCGAAAAATGAGAATATTTTAGAGAGTAATAATAAGGAGTATCAAAAACTTTTGAACGTTAATAAAAAGAAAGAGAAGCGCATGATAAATATAGTTTTTGAGAAATTATTTGAAGTCTGCGGTATCACACCGTGTGAGGATATTTTTGATAAAGATGAAACTATGAAGCGTCCGACCCCTTCTATTTTCACGGATAAGAGGTGCGTCTACCTCTATAACCCTAAGAATAAAAAAGAATAAGAATGCTTTTACAAATCACAGACCCCTATGACGTGCCAGAACAAGAAACAGCGATCACGGCCATTGGCATTGACCTTGGCACGACAAATTCCGTTGTGGCATATGTCAAGGATGGAAAACCTTACACCCTTTGCCTTGAGGGAAAAAATTTAACACCGTCTGTGATCTGTCAGGGGGAAAATATTTTTCGCTCCACAAAGCGTTTGTTTGATCATCCCACACAAAAACTTCAAGGCACCGACGCAACCCCCTTAAGTATTGCCACATCTCTTTTAAAAGAACTTAAAGAAAAAGCGGAAAAAGCGTTAGAAAAAACCGTCACCCATGCGGTGATTACCGTACCGGCGTATTTTGATGAAAAGGCGCGTCAGGCCACAAAAAAAGCCGCAGAGGACGCCGGGCTGACAGTGCTACGCCTTATCGCAGAACCTACGGCCGCAGCTCTTGCCTATGGCTTAGACAAAGGGGTTGAAGGGCTTTATGCCATTTTTGATTTAGGCGGGGGGACGTTTGATTTTTCACTCCTCAAACTGCAAGGAGAAGTGTTTCAAGTTCTTGCCACAGGGGGTGATGTGCGCCTTGGCGGGGATGATATCGATGCGGCGATTTGTGAGCACTGCGCCTTTTCTGACCTTGAGAAAGCACGCCTTATCAAAGAAAGCGTGAGTGATTCTTTGAGGGGTTTTTATAATAATGATGATCAGTCGAATAGTAATAGCGGCGATAGAAATAATCACAAGGCAAATACTTCAAACTCAGAGTTTCCTCTCAGTGCGGATGACCTTGAAAAGCTTTCACAACCTTTTATTCAGCGCGCTTTGTCCATTTGCCGTGGGGTTCTAAGAGATGCGCGACTTACGGTGCGTGATATTGAAGGTATCGTTTTAGTCGGAGGATCAACACGCCTTACATGCCTTCGAAAGGCCGTTAAAGATTTTTTTGAGCGTGCCCCCTTAATAGATATTAATCCTGATGAAGTCGTCGCCCACGGTGCCGCTCTTCAGGCCAATGCGTTGACCCATGGCGGAAACATGCTGCTCATTGATGTGACGCCGCTGAGCCTTGGAATTGAGACGATGGGCGGTCTTGTTGAAAAAATTATTCCACGCAATACCCCCCTTCCCTGCCATATGGCCCAGGATTTTACAACTTCTGTGGATGGACAAACAGCGCTGATGATTCATATTGTTCAAGGGGAACGGGAATTTGTGAAGGATTGTCGCTCTTTGGGACAATTTATTTTAAGTGGTATTCCTCTGATGAAGGCCCATAGTCCACGGATTCGCGTGTCTTTTCAATTGGATGCTGATGGGCTTTTAACCGTAAGTGCCCTTGAGCAAACAACCCAAACGCAACAAGTTTTAAGTATTAAACCAACGGTTGGCCTCGAAGAGGAAATGCTTGAGGAAATGCTCCTTGATGCCGCATCCCACGGTGCTTCGGACATGGAGGAGCGTCTGTTTACTCAAACGCGTCAAGAGGCCGAAGAAACTCTTTTACGCCTTAACAATGCATTAACGACTCTTCACATGGTTTTGGAGGACTCTCCTGAGCTTTTAAACGCGGTGAGTGCTGTTGAGGACGCGATTCACTTAAAAGACAGAGCTTCCCTTAAAAACGCCCTAAAAACCTTAAATAGTCTCTGTGATCCCCTGGCAAATCAGGTGATTGTGAAAATACTGAAGGACTCGTAAAATTTTAATAAAAATAATAATAAAATTTTATCAAATAAATCTTTCAAATATATGCATTTTTTTCTTGAATATTGACTAAATACTGCTTAGATAAAGTGTATCGAAAACTCTAAGCAAGGATTTAGACATGTTAACAAAAAAAGTTACCGTTCTTTCTGTCGCTCTGATGCTCTCGGCTACTGCAACATCTGTCCAAGCGGACTGGTCTTTTAGTGGCTTCAAAGAGAGGATTTTTGGCAAAAAGACTACTGTACAAAAAGAAGAAGCTCCTCTTGTAAAAGAAACAGAGCTCAAAGACGTCAACGTTAATAAAAACACCAACGTTGATCAGGAAGATATTTTCTCTGACGAGATTTTCTCTACTGAAAAAGAAGTCAACGCAACACTTAAAAAAGAAAACGAAGAAAAAGCACTCGTTCTTTACAACGAAAAGCTTGACCCTTCTGTAAAGGTTGAAGAGATTAATAAAAACTTTAGCCTTAACGCTCTTGTCACAGAAAATCACTTCGAAGCACCTAAGGATGTAAAAGAAGTTCTCGACGAGATTAAAGAAGAGAAAAAGGAAGAAGAGGAGAAAAAGTCTTCTTGGTTTAGTACAATAAAGAAAGTGTACTATAATGAAACTCTTCGCGGTGTTTTCAAAATTGGCAATACACTTTATACACGCAAGGACGAGCTCGACAAAAGAAAATTGATTCTTCAGACTGCAAAGGAAGCTTATAAAAATCTTCCCCTGTGGAGAAAAATCACTGGATGCACTGGAAATGTGGGAACAGATCTTGATGATGCACAAGAAAAACATGACGAGTTAAAAGACTCCGAAGGTATCAAAAAATTTGATAAAAAAACTGAGAAAAATTTTGATCTTACCCTTGGAAAGCTTGATCTCTTTGTAAATCTTGGCACTTTTGGATATAACGTTTATTACGCATATCAAAGCGGTAGCTATAAAAATCTAAGTGATTATGTTCTCACCGGTATTGAAGAAACTACTTACTTTGATAACTACATTGAGAATAAGATTGAAAACGCTCTTCGTGGTGTTGTAGGAACTGTAGCAACAGCGTACTTTGGTCCTGCTTTTTCCTGGTATGTTACTGAATTTGCAACGATTACACTAGAGAAAACAGGCGCAACAAAGACAATTACAAGCAATGGCGCTTGGGCTATTAAAAAAAGTGTCGGACTTGGATTAAAGGGCGCAAACTACCTTTACAACTACTACTATACTACAAACGATAGCACTACAAACGATAGCAAAGAGCTCGTTCCAGTAGTAGCAGCTGTCTAAACGTTAAAACATAATTTTTCTTGAACTGACCCAGCTTCGGCTGGGTTTTTTTATGGAAAAAAGATTAAAAACACTCTAAAAACCTTAAGTAGTCTCTGTGATCCCCTGGCAAATCAGGTGATTGTGAAAGCATTAAAGGAATCGTAAAATTTTAATAAAAATAATAATAAAATTTTATCAAATAAATCTTTCAAATATATGCATTTTTCTCTTGAATATTCATTCAATACTGCTTAGATAAAGTGTATCGAAAACTCTAACCAAGGATTTAGACATGTTAACAAAAAAAGTTACGGTTCTTTCTGTCGCTCTGATGCTCTCGGCAACAGTAGCACCTTCTCAAGCAGGCCTCTGGGATGTGTATGATTATGCAAAAAATACATTCAACAGCGCCAAAAAAACTATTAACAAAATCGACGGCATCATAGACAATGCTACTCAAAACCTAAAAAACAATATAAAAAAGGCTGTGGATTTTTCCCTTGACCCTAATAGAGGCGATAAAATCATTAGGGCGATTGGTGACTACACAGGTAAGCAAAATATTGCTGAGACTATCATCGACATATCTAATAAAATTGATAGTGGCATCAAGGTTGTTGAAGAAGTAGTCGGCAATGTAATCAAAAGTGAGATTAAAAATATTATTAATACAACTTATGACGATATCAACACTGCGTACACAAATACCAAAGAATTCTATGGTCTAGTTAACTACTTCTACTACGTTTTCTAAAAAAGACGTAGCAGCTGCCTAAACGTTAAAACATAATTTTTATTGAACTGACCCAGCTTCGGCTGGGTTTTTTTATAGAATTTTTACCTGCACAAACAATCCCTGGTGATTTAATTTTTAATTGATTAAAATACATTCTAAATATCACGAAAAAAGATACTCCTATGTCCGCACGCGCCACCTCTCCTCACAATGATCTCCACGAGAGCTATTTGAAATCTATGCGTGAGATCCCTCTTCTCAGCAGTGAGGAAGAGTATAAGCTTGCCAAAGCCTGGCGTGATGAAGGCAATAAGGAAGCTGTCGCCATCCTTGTGACAAGCCACCTCCGCCTTGTGAATAAAATAGCGGGCGGCTACCGCGGTTATGGCTTGCCCTTAAGCGATTTAGTTGCAGAAGGCCACGTTGGCGTGATGCAAGCCGTTAAAAATTTTGATCCTGACCGTGGGTTTCGCTTTTCGACCTATGCGATGTGGTGGATTAAAGCCAGTATTCAAGAATATATTCTCAACTCATGGTCTCTTGTAAAACTAGGCACGACCTCGTCACAGAAAAAACTTTTTTTTAAATTGCGTTCCCTTAAACAACAACTGGGTGTTGCGCAGCTTTCTCCCGAACAAGTGCGCACCATTGCCACAGATTTAGAAGTGAAAGAATCGGATGTCATGATGATGGAGGAACGGATGAGCGGCGGAGATCGCTCACTCAATGCTGTGGTGGGGAAAGATAGCAGCGACAGTGATGTTGAGTGGATGGATTGGCTGACGGACGATCGCACAAATCAAGAGCATGAACTGTTGCACCGCGATGATTTAGAGCAAAAACAAAAAATGCTGAATGCAGCGCTCAAGGCCCTTCACCCGCGCGAACGCCATATTTTTTACGATAGACGCCTTGTTGAACCGCCTCACACCCTTGATGAGCTCAGTCACAAATACCATATCTCCCGCGAACGCGTTCGTCAGATTGAAATGAAGGCCTTTCAAAAACTTCAAAAGGCCATCAAGTTTCATGTCTTTGGAAAAATGTCCCCTTAGACTATTTGCGTATCGTTATTGTTCGATGTACTTGTTGTATTGGAAACAACGGTTTCTTGCTTATTAAAGAGCCCTGTGAGATAAGCCTCAGCATCCTCAGCTTTACTCAGGCCTTCATTGATATACCCAAAAACTGATTTGAGAGCATTTTGCTCCTTCTCTGTTCCTTTAGCTATCTTTAGAAAAAGCGGACCATATTTTTCGATAAAACTGATAACAATTTCACTATCTTTAACAATAGTTTCACTATCTTTAAGAACCGTTTCTCCTTCTCCAACGACTTTTTGTATACCCCCCCCTTTAATAAAACTCATGATTGTTTCAACTTTACCCTCAAGAAACTTAAAATCCTTTACAAGGTCATTTTTAACAGTAATTGCTTCATTTTCTGCTTTCTTACCCAGATCTTTCAGCTTATTTTCCACAAGAATCGCATCTTCTTTAATTTTATTCTCAAACTTTTGAAGCGTTGTTATTTGCTTATTTTGTGTTTCTGTGAGTTTTTTGAGCTGGTCATTATGTGTTGCAATTGTGTTTTGTGTTTTGGAAAAATCGTTTTTGAGCTCTTTAATAACGTTTTCCTCAAGCTCTTTAGCTTTATTTTCAAGATTTTTAGCCATATCCTCAAAGAGTTTTATTTTATTTAGAACACCGCCCTCGACTGTTTTAATTTCCTCCTCAACAACAGTCAACAAAGAAACATGCTGTCCATGAGGGAAAATTTTCTCAATTTCTTGTTTGAATTTCTTTTCCACGTCTTTTTCGAGTTTCACTACTTTTTTAACGTCGTCTCTTACTTTATCTTCAAACTTTTGAACTAATGTTTTCACAGGTTTTTTTTCATTATTTTCTAAAGGGGTTTCGTCCTTCAGATTTTTACTACTCGCACAAAGGGGGGAGAGAAAAGATGTTGTGAGCGCGAATGAGGAAAGGACTGTCATAAGAAATTTTAATGGCATAATGGGGATCTCCTTTTGGGTTTCAGATAACGGATTAAGTCCCGTCACATATCAAGGAGTACCCCACAAAAATTAACAAAAAGTTAAAATGAGCATATTTAAAATAATAAAAATTCACAAAAATTTATAATAAAAATTCAAAAAATGGACGTTTTTCAATGTATGTCAAGAGATAAAGGCTTTAAACGCCTCTATCTCTCATCTATTTTTTTATGGTTTTTTCTCCATTTCTGCATACATTTTCCAAGTAATATCTTCATAATAATGAAGTGTGTCCTCAAAGGTCTCCACTCCAGGTCTCTTGCTGCGAGTGACCATTTGCTTTGCCGTCGTTGTTTGAGGCGTTCCGTGTTCGTCTAAAGGCAATGAAAGTTTTTGATGTCTCACTTTTTTTTTCACTTTCAAAACAAGGTGAAAGTTTCTGATGTGGTTTTTTACTCAAAGCCCCTAAGAGTTCATCGTTATCAACTGCAACAACAATAGATGAATTTGATATTAGAATGCTTAACGCTCCATACCCTATAGCTGCTATAAGTCTCATCGTATGCCTCCTGTTCTGGCGAGGATGGTAAGACACCACCGTAAGGGGAAGTAGGTCAAAAAAAATTTAAAACAAGATTAACCTAAAGAAATAGTTTTTAAAAAAAATCTCGAGAATTTTAGTCCTTTATTAATTTTTTTGGTATAGTCTCTAGAGGTGAGCTTTTGCGACTGTCTGGATAGATTTTTATAAAAGGATGCTCTGTTTGTGAACACATCACTCATCGATATTCTGGAGGAATTTTTAAAACTTAACGCCTCGCGTGACGCCTCCTTTATTGCCATTAAAAGCCTGGCAGAGGGCCTTCTCATTGGGTATAAATCGACCATAGGGATGAAGGATGCTTTTGAAACAGGGTGTGACAAGCTCGAGGAACTTAAAACAAATTTCCTTGATGAACTGCGCAAAAGCCTCCCCGAGTTGCCTGATCTTTTTGCTCAAGAAAACACCCAAGATCTTGTTCACCTCCTTGAAAAACTGAACATACGGGACTATTTGTTTGAATCCACCCTCAAAAGTCAAATCGAGCGCTCACAAAAACTAGAAAAAATAGAACGTTTATTAAACCTTTCTGCTGACTATACGGAAATACCGACTTTTTCAAAGGCTCACCTTCTGATTATCGAGCCAAAGTCCTCAAAAATCGCCTCCACTCTCTCGAGCGAACACTACACCCTCTACGAAGCCTCCACTGCTCAAAAGGCTGCCTCTTTTCTCAAAAAAAATCCGATCGATATTTTGCTTATACACCACACATGTTTAGAGATGCTCACAGGTGAAATTCGCGATTATTGTCTCAATTTTACCTCCAACATTATGATTATTGTGATTGGAAAAGGGGATGATTTCTCACTGATTAATCACTGTTTTTCTCTTGGCGTTGATGATTTTATCGCGCTTCCCCTTCACGAAACGATTCTCCACCATCGTATTGATGCGCTTTTTGAAAAAAGCCAACTGAACCGCCTCAATCTTAAAAAAACACGGGATTTTAAGGATTCAATGGAGGAATTATCCCGTATTATTGAGGATATTGAGGATGTTTTTATTCTTTTAAACGATCAAAACCGCATTATTAGTTATAACAAGCGTATTTTTAATATTTTTCCACACCTTGAGCGTGATTATAACCCAGGATCCTCTGAATCTCTTGTGGGCGAAAATTTTATCACGCTTATTCAGAAAAATTTCAAACGGCATATTTATGATGATCTCTTGCAAAAAAATTCTAAAACACATTTGAAAAATTTAGAGGAAAAACTTGCAGAGCCTTCATGCGAGTGGCAGGAAAATCTTTGCCAGGGTGCTGCCCTCTCTTACCGCCTCCAGGCCACCATTGATGGCAATAAAATTCTTCTCATTAAGGATCAAAACGCAACCAATCTGGGCCGTCATCACCTGGCTTATCTTGCCTATTTCGACAGCTTAACAGGTACAATGAATCGTCAATTTTTCATGCAACGCCTTGAACAGATGATGTCTGATCAAAATAATCGCATCCCCCTTGTGCTTTTTATGATTGATCTTGATGGCTTTAAAGAGGTCAATGACACTTATGGGCATGAAATGGGGGATTGGGTTCTCCAACAACTGGCACATCGCCTCAAGGCATCTGTGCGCCAGGGGGATATTGTCGCACGCTTTGGCGGCGATGAATTCACGATTGTCCTTAAAAATATTGCGAGTGAAGAAACCGTGCGAGACATTGCCACACGCATGATTGAAACGATTACAAATGTTTACGTTCGGGGCAATATAAAAATATCCATCGGGGCAAGCATTGGGATCTCGCGCTACCCCCTTGAAAGCACCACGCCAAAGGACCTTGTGGGGCACGCTGACACTGCGATGTATAGCGTAAAGCAGCATGGCAAAAATAATTTTCGCTTTTATCACGAGCTTGTCCTTCCGAAAAATAGCATCGTGCATTAAAGGTTAATTCAACTGAGGACATTCGTTTTTAATCAATTATGAATTTTCTGAACGCAGCTCTTGTTGCTCAAGACGACGCAGCTGATCGCGGAGTTTCGCTGCTTTTTCAAAATTAAGATCTGCTGCTGCCTCGAGCATTTCTTTTTCAACTTTACGTTTATCAAGGGCGTTTTTCTTTGTTCCTGAATCTATTTCCTGATAAGGAGCCTTTTTCTCACGCAGTTGACGGATCACAGTTTGAGGCGTGAGGCCATGAGCTTTGTTATATATTTCTTGTTTTTCACGGCGGCGATTCGTTTCTGCTAAAGCCCCCTCAATGGATTTCGTCATCACATCCGCATAAAGAATCACCTTGCCCTCGCTGTTGCGCGCTGCACGACCAATAGTTTGCAAGAGCGATGTTTTCGAGCGCAAATACCCTTCCTTATCCGCATCAAGAATCGCCACAAGAGCGCATTCGGGAATATCAAGTCCCTCACGCAGAAGGTTAATGCCCACCAAAATATCAAAATCACCTGCACGCAGCTGTTGCAGAATGTCAATGCGCTCGAGGGTCTCAATATCCGAGTGCATATATTTTACTTTTAAGCCAGCCTCACTTAAATAATCGGTCAAAGCCTCTGCCATTTTCTTTGTCAGCGTTGTCACAAGCACACGAAAACCTTTTTGAATCACCTCTTTGCACTCCGCCATAAGATCATCAATTTGATGTTGGCAGGGTTTAACAAAACACTTTGGATCCAAAAGGCCTGTGGGACGAATAATTTGATCGGCAAATTCACCCTCACAAAGCGTCATTTCATACGCCCCTGGTGTAGCTGAAACAAAAATCGTTTGAGGCCTGAAATGTTCCCACTCTTCAAACATAAGAGGCC
Source organism: Pseudomonadota bacterium (assembly GCA_021808925.1). Classification (GTDB taxonomy): domain Bacteria; phylum Pseudomonadota; class Alphaproteobacteria; order Paracaedibacterales; family JAKBAR01; genus JAKBAR01. The sequence goes on from JAKBAR010000001.1 coordinate 11,711, forward strand.
TATTATCCGCACAGGACGGAAGGCGAAATCCGTACTCAAAAAGCGTTGTTTTGCGCGCTTTGTCTCCTTTGTACATCCCCCCAATTTGCGGCACACTGACGTGGCTTTCGTCCACAATCAAAAGCGCATCTTTGGGAATATATTCAAAAAGAGTTGGCGGCGGCTCGCCGGGAGCACGCCCGGTCAGGTACCGTGAATAATTTTCAATACCATTGCACGTCCCCGTCGCGCGCAGCATCTCAAGATCAAAACGCGTGCGCTCCTTAAGGCGCTGATGCTCGATCAGTTTCCCCTGCTCTTCAAATTCTTTGAGGCGCACAGTAAGATCATGCTCGATCATTTTAATCGCCTGGGCCATCGTCGGCCCACCTGTAACGTAGTGACTGTTGGGAAAAATTTTAATCGCACTGAGTTTTTTAAATTTTTCGCCTGTAAGCGGATCAAACTCTTGAATGCTCTCAATATCATTATCAAAAAATGTTACACGCCACGCCATCTCTGCATAGTGGGAAGGGAAAATATCCAACGTTTCTCCGCGAAGGCGAAACGTGCCACGGCTCAGCACCATATCATTGCGTTTATACTGGAGCTCCACAATCGAGCGGATGAGTTTTGTGCGATCGACCACCCCTCCCACCTTAAGGTCAACAGCCATAGAGCTATATTCTGCAGCACTTCCAATACCGTAAATACAGGACACACTGGCCACAATAATGACATCCTTGCGCTCAAAAAGAGCGCGCGTGGCACTATGCCGCATGCGGTCAATTTCCTGATTAATCGACGCTGTTTTCTCAATAAATGTCCCTGAGCGCGGCACATAGGCTTCGGGTTGATAGTAATCATAATAGGAAACAAAATACTCCACAGCATTATGGGGAAAAAAACCCACCATTTCGTCATAGAGCTGTGCAGCAAGGATTTTATTCGGCGCCATAATAAGCGTCGGTTTTTGTGTGTTTTGAATCACATTTGCAATAGTAAAGGTCTTACCTGTGCCTGTTGCACCGAGTAATACTTGATCGCGCTTACCCTCGACAATACCTTGTGTAAGCTGGGCAATCGCCGTCGGCTGATCCCCTCCCGGAGAAAAAGACGACACGAGCTGAAACGGTTGATCAGAAGTGAGCTCCATGTGTTGCATAAGAGATAGCGTGGCACAGTTGATGTTCTAATGTACTATATAGGCTTTATGCATGAAAAATCCTAGAAAAGAGAAAAAAATTCACTGTGCGTTTTTTTAATCGATCAGGACACAAACTTCTTGACATTCATGCATGCCATTCAACATAATAAAGGTCTTATGAGAAATTTGTTCACCATTGCTCTTTCCCTTCGACTTCTCGGCTGAGGCCGAGCAATATCCCTTTTATTCTTTACATAACATCCTTATATATCTTACAAACATATTAAAACGAGTAGGTTTATCTTATGTCGAAGCCATCCCTTTTGCGCACGATTTCTACCAGCATGGTGGGAAATCTTTTTGAATTTTATGATTTTGCCCTTTTTGGGTATTTCGCCCCTATTATTGGCAAACTTTTTTTCCCCTCTGATAATCCCACGGTCGAGCTTATCTCAGCTTTTGGTGTCTTTGCTGCAGGTTTTATTGTACGCCCCCTTGGTGGTCTTATTTTTGGTCATATTGGGGATCTTTTTGGCCGCAAGCGCGCCCTTGTCCTTGCGATTCTTTTAATGGCCATTCCAACAGCGATTATTGGTTTGCTGCCCACATATAACAATGTAGGCATTTGGGCACCCATTTTGCTTTTGACCATGCGCATGCTCCAAGGTATTTCCATGGGAGGCAACTATAGTGGCTCCATTACCTTTATTACAGAACACACGGCCCCCAATAAACGCGGCTTGATGGGTGGTTTTGCTGTGGCAAGCTGTCTTGCGGGTATTTTGCTGGGATCGGCCACAGCTGCTTTTTTCTCAAAAATTATGAGCGAAAGTGATCTGCACTCTTTTGGATGGCGCCTTCCTTTTTTAATGGGCGTGCTCATTTGCTTTGTCGGTTTTTATATGCGTCGCCAAGTCACTGAATCGCCTGAGTTTTTGGAAGAGCAAAAAAACAAAGACAACGTCGCTCATCCGCTCAAGGAAATTGCCCATAAACATAAAAAGCAACTGACATTTGCGATTGGCGCAACAATGCTTCATGACCTCAGTTTCTATTTACTCTTTGTTTATATGACAACTTACCTGACCTCCGTCCTTGGCATTGCAGAGGATATATCCTTCACAATTAACACGGTCAACCTTGTCGTGGTGAGCATTGTCACCGTCCTTTCGGCGTGGTTGTCCGACAAATGGGGACGGAGAAAAATCCTCAGCGCGGCCGCGATTCTTTTTATCATCGGTACAATTCCGCTCATGATCATGGTAAATACGAAAAGCACAGAGAATATTTTTATCGCACAGCTTATTTTAGCCATCGCTGTTGGAGGTTACTTTGGCCCTATTCCAGCGTTGATGATCGAAGCGTTTCCCACACGCGTGCGTTATTCGGCGTCGGCTCTCACAACAAACATTAGTGGCCCTCTTTTTGGAGGAACGGCACCGATGCTCGTGACTTGGCTCATTGATAAAACAGGATCGAACATGGTGCCCGCGTTTTATCTCACAGGTGCCGCTGTTATTGCCCTTGGCGCCGTACAGTTTGTAAAAAACGTCAACGCAAAGAAAAAGGTATAAATCGAGCGATGCCCCCCCGTCTTCTTTTTGTTGTCGCAGCATCCCACTATTTTATCAGCCACCGCCTCTCTCTCGCCCTTGCTGCACAAAAGCAGGGCATGGAGGTGGCAGTGGCGACAACTTCCTCAAAAAACTTTTCTGAAGACAAACGCCACATTGAGTCCTTGGGCATTAAAGTTTTTGAGGTTCCCTTCCATCGCACAGGGATTAATCCTTTCAACGATATTCCCACATTCAAAGCGCTTTATTCTGTTTTTAAGCATTTTAAGCCCGATATTCTTCATAATGTGGCCCTTAAACCCATTTTATATGGAAGTTTTATAGGAAAAATCACAAAAATACCTAAAATAATCAATGCAATTGCAGGTTTAGGCTATGTTTTTACATCACATACCCTCAAAAGTCGCATCATTCGCACGATTTTACTCCCTTTTTTAAAATTCTCCCTCAAAAAAACCGTTATTATTGTCCAAAATCCCGATGACGAAGCCACCATCCGCACATGGCTTGGCCATTCTGCCGATTCGCTTCACCTCATCCAGGGCGTTGGCGTGAACACGGATAATTTTTCACCCGCCCCGTCCCTTCCTCACAATCATGTGATAACGCTTGTCGCGCGCATGCTGTGGAGCAAAGGGATTGGTGAAGTGATCACAGCAGCAAAGCGCTTAAAAATAGCTTATCCCCAAGCAACGATTCAACTTGTTGGGGCGCCGGATCTGCAAAACCCTGATCATGTTCCTGAAAATACCTTGCAAAAATGGCACAATGAGGGGCTTATTCAGTGGCTGGGTGAACGCACAGATGTTGCTGAAATTTATCAAAACAGTCAAATCGCTCTCCTCCCAAGCTACCGCGAAGGGCTGCCCAAAAGTCTTTTAGAGGCCATGGCGACCGGCCTCCCGATCATTACAACGGACGCACCAGGGTGCAAAAGTCTTATCACGGGCACAAATGGGCTCCTGATTCCGTCCCGTAACAGCGATGCGCTGTATCATGCGATAAAAATGCTTTTGGACAATTATTCTTTGTGCCAAAAAATGGGGCATGCGAGTCGCCTCCTTGCCCTGAGTACTTTTAGTGAGCGAATTATGCATGAAAAAACGCTGATGCTTTATTGCATGCATAGATGAGAAATCACCTTGACTTTTCACGCGCAAAACGATAATCCTAGACCTACCGGAGAGGTGGCCGAGCGGCTTAAGGCAACGGTTTGCTAAACCGTCATACGGGTTAAACCGTATCGAGGGTTCGAATCCCTCTCTCTCCGCCAGCTTTCGTTCTGCGAACTACAGCTGACAGGCCAGATTTATGTTAACGAAAGCTGTCCGCCGAAGCCTTGGCGAAGGAGGACTATTATGTTTTATGTTTATTTAGTTCGCTCAATTTCTTTTTCAGACCAAGTTTATGTTGGGATTACTGAAGACCTTAAAAAACGCCTAGAAACTCACAATTCTGGTGGTTCTGTGCATACAGCTAACAAACCATGGGAATTAATTGTATAATAAGCTTTAAAAATGAGGCTAAAGCAAGGCAATTTGAAAAATATTTGAAGTCTTGTTCCGGTCGTGCATTTGCTAAAAAGCGTTTGTGGTAGACCCGTACCTCACTTTCTCCTGTTTTTACGCTCTCCATCCGATACATGCGAACGTCCGACCCGAAGGGACGCATGCCCAGAACCCTTGATTTTACTGGTTTTTTTTTGCAAAACATGTCTTGAGGTTAATTGTTGAGGCTTCGATGCGCGCATACCCCCACAGAGCGAGAATTTTAATGTGTTATGCTCAATTTTCTGTTGCTTAGCGCTTGACTATTTAGTAAAAACACATATAATATAATAGTATATAGTAAAAAGTTATACGAAATCGCTTATGTGGACAAGAACCTATACCCAAACATATCACGGTGTTAAACGTGAAGATATCTGGCGCATTTGGACAGATATGAGTCACTGGCCAACCTGGCATGATGACCTGGCCTCGTGCACCTTAGAGGGAGACTTTGAGGTGGGAAGCTACTTTTTCCTCACCCCCAAGGGCATGAAAACTTTTAAGATAAAACTTGTCGAGGTTCATGAGGGCTACTCATTTACGGATTGCACATCCTTTTTCGGCGCCAAAATGTATGACACTCATTCTATGGAAGAGACTGCAGAAGGCTTAAAACTCACCAACACACTTGTTGTCAAAGGCCCACTCAAATGGCTCTGGATCAAGCTTGTGGCTCAAAATGTTGCCAATACTATTCCAGCTGAAACAGAGGCGCTGATTAAAAAAGCAAGGCAATTCAATGTCTAATACACCTTTTGGCTTTGAGGATCCTGAAGACAGCCCCGGCTTTTTGCTCTGGCAAACGACAATGCTTTGGCAGCGCCAGATCAAAAAAGCGTTGGATGATTACACCCTTTCCCAGGCTCAGTTTGTGATTATGGCAACCCTGATGTGGTTTGAGGCCCATCACTCTGATACAACACAAATCCTGATTGTACAATGGACGAAGCTTGACAAAATGACCGTCTCCCAGTCCCTCAAAAAACTCATAGATTTTGGTTATGTTGCCCGCATACCCCATACAAAAGATACACGCGCCAAGAGCGTCTCACTCACCGAAAAAGGGAAAGAAATGGTGAATTTGCTTGTCCCCATTGTAGAAGGGATTGATCGCGATTTTTTTAATACACTCGAAGGCAATGACCAGAAAAATCTGGTTAAAACGCTTGGAAAATTGCTCAAAGGACTCTACGAAAAATAGCCCTCAAAATTTTTGTGGCCTTCACTCACTTTGCATATCAGCATCTGCGTAGCTCCCTTTGATGAGTCTGACCTGACCATATATTTTGATCACTTGGGAACCTTGAAATAGGAAATAAGCTATAACCTCAGTCTCTATGTCTGAACCTTGCGCGGTTTTCCCTTTTGGTTGATAAATAGACCACAGCTCATCTCCTTTTTCGAGAGAGTGAATATAGTCAATATGAGTTATCGTCATATTATTTTTTTGAACAATCACATGGTTTATGTAGTCTGATCGCGACATCCTAACGCCGTTAATGCATTGCTCATATTCAGGATGAAAATACTCTTCAACCACTGCCGCCGCATCCTGCTCAGGATCATATATAGCTAACCACATATTTTTGATTCTGTCGATCTTGTGCATACAATCTCCTCTCTCTACTCATGCGTTGTATAATTTTTACATATTTACAAAGTCTGACGTTTTTTCCTCTGGGAAAGAGGATGATGCTGTGTAACAAGATGCGTCACATGATCTGTGATCACATGGGTATAAATTTCTGTTGTTCCAATGTCCGCATGGCCTAAAAATTTTTGAATTGAAAGTAAATCCGCCCCTTTGTGCAAAAGATGCGTCGCAAACGCATGGCGCATCACATGAGGCGAAATACGCGAAGGATTAATACCCGCCTCAAGGGCAGTCCTCTTTAAAAGTTGGCCGACACGCTGGCGTGTGAGATGCCCGGCTTGACTGCTTGAGGGAAAAAGCTTTAACCGCGCTTTTTCGAGAATATTCGGCCCCTTTATTGCTGCTAAAAACGAGGGGCGCACATATATATAGTCACAAACCGCCTGGAGAGCAGACTGATTTAAGGGCACCAAACGCTCCTTCCCTCCCTTCCCCTTAATCACCAAAAAAGGAATATCTTTGGGGGGGTGCGAAAAAGCAGAAAGCGGGAGCTCCACAAGCTCTGTCACCCTCAAACCTGTGGCATAAAGAAGCTCGAGAAGGGCCAAAAGACGGAGGTTTTCCTCTTTTTTTTCAAGTAACACCGCAAACAATTTTTCAACCTCTTCCACACTTAAATATTTAGGAAGTTTTTTTTCTTTTTTCGGCAAATCAATCCGCTTTGTAGGATTATTATGCAGCAACCCTTCTGTCATTAAAAAAGCGTAAAATTGGCGCAAGGCCGATAATTTTCGGGACAATGTCGCACGTTTTGCTTCTTTTTGCGCCTCAACAAACGTAAGGATATCAATGTCACTCACATTCAGGGGATTCTTTTGAATATGTTGAAAAAAAAGCACAAGATCCGAACGATAGGCAGCGATCGTTTGAAACGATGCCCCTCTCTCGGACGCCATCATTTCTAAAAAAAGATCAAGATAAAGAGGGGAATGCACCAACGCTACACTTTTTTTCTTAAACGAAATTTACTTGATATTAACGAATTAGTTTTACCTTATAAAATAATTTTTTTAGCGACATCCATTTGCTTGGCAGGAATTCCGATGACACCACATAAAACAATCCCTACAAAAAAAATTAAAAATATGCTAAACCATAGAAATCGCATCATAACGCGATGCACCCAAAGCAAGGTTTTCTAAACACTCAGTTTGTCACAACCTTCTGTTGGATGCAATGGAACCTTTAACGTCAGACGCTCAAGATTAAGATAGGCTTCGATCAATGAAACAAGATTACCCGAATAATAAATCACTTGTTGGAACACTCAGCTTTACCCCTCCGCGCACCATTGTCCTCATAGGGCTTATGGGCGCAGGCAAAACAAGTATTGGAAAACGCTTGGCAAAGCGCCTTGATCTCCCCTTTCACGATTCGGATCATGAGGTTGAAATAGCCGCTGGTTGCCCGATTAAAGAAATTTTAGAAACCTATGGCGAAGAAGCTTTTTTTAGTGGTGAATACCGCGTCATTGGCCGCCTCCTTGATCAACCTACGCACGTTCTTGCAACGGGTGGCGGATCTTTTATGACAGAAAAAACACGCGAAAAAATTAAGGAAAAAGCCATTTCTGTTTGGCTCAAAGCAGACCTTGAAACCCTTGTCACCCGCGTAAGCCGAAGGTCCGATCGACCTTTTCTTACCGATGGTAATCAACGCGAAACATTAGAACAACTTATTGAAGAGCGTTATCCTTATTATGAAACATGCGATGTAGCCGTCGATACATTTGATGAGCCCACAGCAGCCACCGTAGAGCGCGTTATTGTTGCCCTTACCGAGTACATTCGCGTGCACTATCCTCATCAGTATATTCTTAAATCCGTCGAGGGATAATTTTTTGGGACGATACATTCTTTTTATTCTTTTTTTGATTTATGGCCCAGAGCCTTTCAAGGCTTATGGACAAACGAATCTTTCAGCCTCCAGTCGCTTGGAGGTTTGCCGGACAAAACTCAAAAAAATTAAAGCAGAAGCTGTGCGCCTTGGTAAACTTGAGCTCTTTGAAGGACTTTTTGATCAAGCAACGCACCTTCTTGCACAGATCAAAGAAGAAACTGAGACCACAGAAATTTATTTTCTTTTAGGCGAATGCCAAGGCGTTCTTGAGAGCTTAGAATTTAGTCTTAACCTTGGGAAATATAGTAAAAATAATCGACATGTGGAGATTTCTTCTGAAAAAACAGAAAAACCCATTATAAAGCGTGACAAACGACAAGGGACACCTCGCCCGATATCTGCCATCAAAGAACCTGTGCCAATGAAAAATATAGATGAAGAAGATGAGGAAACGCTAAAGGACTATACCCCGATTAAAAGCGCATCAAGATATAAAAAACAACAAACCGTCGAGGATGATTTGGAGAAGGATATACATTAAAAAATATGGCCATCGAACTTCTCATTTTTTGGACGCTTATCCCTTTTCTTCTCTTCGTATCCGCGTTTTTTGCTGCGAGTGAAACGGCTATCACAGCAGCGTCGCGCGCAAAAATTCACCAGCTCACACGTGATGGCGACGAGCGTGCTAAAATTATCAAAGATCTTCAGAGCGATCTGGGCCTCAGCATTAGTGCACTTTTGCTCGGAGCTACTTTTTTTAATACACTTTCTGTATCCTCCGCTACAGCCCTTCTCATTCGCATCCTTGGCCAAGAAGGTGTGGTCTATGCCTCCCTCCTCATGGGCGTTTTGATTATTATTTATGCAGAAGTAGCGCCCAAGATTATTGCCGTTCAAAATCCTGAAAATTTTCTGTTACGCTCGGCAAAAATACTGCGCATTCTTTTTATTATCCTAAGACCTATTCTTAATCTCATTAATTTTATCGCGCGGCTCTCTTTGCGTATTTTTGGCGTGAAAATTTCAAATACTCAAACAAGTCATGCCACACTCGAGGAGCTTCGTGGCGTCATTGATCTGCACCATGGTCCCGGTGATGATACAGCCGACGAGCGTGCGATGCTCAAAAGCATCCTTGATCTTGGCAGTGTCCAAGTCAGTGAGATTATGACCCACCGTAAAAATGTCACGATGTTGGATGCGGGAGATCCTCCTGAAAAAATAGTATCATTTATCCTCCAAAGCCCCTTTACACGCTTTCCCATATGGAAAGATGATCCTGAAAATGTTGTCGGTGTCATTAATGCAAAGGCCCTTTTGCGCGCTGTTAAGGCTCAGCCCGAGGGACTCAAAGACCTTGATATCCTAAGCGTTGCCCATAAACCTTGGTTTGTCCCCGACAGCACAGATTTATTAGAACAGCTCAAGGCCTTTCGCGATCGCCATGAGCATTTTGCCATTGTTGTGGATGAGTATGGCGCCCTTCAAGGCATTGTCACGCTGGAAGATATTTTAGAGGAAATCGTCGGCGAGATTAGTGATGAACATGATATTACCGTCAAAGGTGTAAGGCCTCAGTCCGATGGATCTTTTATTATTGATGGCAATGTGACGATTCGCGATTTAAAGCGTCAGTTTGAGTGGGATCTTCCCGATGAAGTGGCGTCGACCCTGGCAGGCCTCATTCTCTATGAAGTGCGCCGCATTGCCGATGTGGGACAGGTTTTTATTTTGCACGGGTTTCGTTTTGAAATTCTTCGAAAGCAGCGCAATCAGATCACACTCATTCGTGTTTCTCCCCCTCAAGTTCAAGAAAATAATGATTAAAACTCCATAACGGTACAGGGATTTTTTTAAAATACTTTTGTTGCTTTTTCTTTTATAAAAAGAGTGTTGTCACTGTTTATAAGGAAAAAATGATGTTCACATTAACATTATCCAACAAAGTACTGATGCTGTCTTTGGCTGTTTGTGTCGCTGGCATAGCACAAAGCTTTGGCATGGACGACGATAACAAAATTACTGAGGAAAAGGATTCTAAACTTTCTAAAATCACACATATTTTTAAAGAGTCTCAAGAGACGCTAAAGGATGTTTTCATTGAAGAGATAACCTGTATTTTGAATAAAGCAAAGGATTTAGATATCAAGCATCCTGATGAGAAGGTTGGAATGAGCGAACTGAATAGAAATAAAGTTTGGATGACACTATGGGCTATCAAAGCGCGTCTCGGTATGGGTATGAAGAGCACGTCCGAGAGATATGACGCATTTGAAGAGATCGGAAAACTTGTTAGCCCCGAGATTCTTAATCTTTTGGAAACCTTTGGATCTGAGGAGAAGGATTTTATAAAAAAAGCTTTTCAAAAAGCTTTTCAAAAAGCTAATAAGGAAATCATAAATCGCTTTAAAGAATAATTTTCTTTGCACCGAGAGAAAGGGAGCGTGCATATTTTTTACAGTGCTCCCTTTTGTTTTTTATGCACAGGTAGTTTCTTTATAGTTATTGATAATTTTTTTAAAATCTTAAGGTGACATTAATAAAAAGGTGATTATAATATCCCCATCACGAGGTGCTCTTTAAAGACGCTATGGACTATAATACATTTTTTACACAATCCCTTAACACGATCAAAGAAGATGGTCGCTATCGCACGTTCGTATCGCTTGAGCGGCTTTGCGGACAAGCCCCCTATGCCTTGTGGCACAAGGAAGATGGTTCAACCGAAAGGGTCATTGTGTTTTGCAGTAATGACTATCTTGGCATGAGCCAACACCCAGATGTTCTTGAAGCGTTTCACAACGCAGCGGACACTTATGGTGTGGGATCGGGCGGCACGCGTAATATTTCTGGCACATCAAAGGCCCATGTGGATTTAGAGCGCAAAGTTGCCGAGCTTCATGGAAAGGAAGCAGGCCTTCTTTTTTCCTCTGGCTATACCGCCAACAAAGCTTCTTTGCATATTTTAGGATCCCAAATTCCTGAGTGTGTGATTTTTAGTGATGAAAAAAATCACGCGTCGATGATTCACGGCATTCGCCATAGCCGCACAGAAAAGCGCGTGTTTAAGCACAATGATATGCATCACCTTGAGCAAATGCTCCAATCCTATCCCCTTGAGCGCCCAAAAATCATTGCGTTTGTGTCCGTGTATTCCATGGATGGTGATTTTGCACCCATTCAAAATATTATTTATCTGGCAAAAAAATACAATGCGTTGACTTTTTTGGATGAAGTGCATGCTGTGGGTATCTATGGCCCTTGGGGTGCTGGTTTAGCTGCTGCTGAAGGATTGACGGGCGATATTGATATTATTCAGGCCAACTTTGCCAAGGGCTATGGCGTTGTGGGAGGGTATATCGCCTCACAAAGCAATCTTGTGGATTTTGTGCGCTCTTTCGCTCCAGGTTTTATTTTTACAACCTCCATCCCTCCTGCTGTGGCGGCCGCCTGCCTTAAATCCGTTGAGGTTCAACAATATTGCGATGATTACCGTCGGCAGTTATTCGCAAATGTTTTCTATCTTAAAGAGCATTTTGAGACATCAGGCGTGGGC
>JAKBAR010000001.1:23022-72685 GCA_021808925.1 Pseudomonadota bacterium
ACATTATCCCCATCCGTGTGGGGGATGCCCTTAAATGCAAGGAACTCTCGGACCGCCTCCTCACCGATTACGGTCTTTACATTCAGCCCATTAATTTTCCAACGGTCCCTCTTGGCGAAGAACGCTTGCGCATCACCGTCACGCCCCAACACACAAAGGAGCATATGGATTGCCTTATCCAAGCCCTAAGCTTTCTATGGAAGGAACTGAAACTCCAAAAAGCGGCTTAGACTCTAATGGCTTCAAACAGGGAACACAGGCAAACTGCTTCATTTTTTTCATAATTTTGAAAAAATTAACACTGAGGAGTCATGGTTACCCATTAAAATACACGCATAAGGCTCATGACATTGAATGATCCTGTTGCCTCTTGTCCTTAAAATGGCTTAAATTATCAAGGTAACTATGTAGAGATGTTTTTAAAAGATATGACTCAGCTTCTTGTTGTAGATGATGACAGACGGCTTCGGCAGCTTCTATCAAGTTTTTTAAAAGACTCAGGCTTTGATACTTTCGAAGCAGCGAGTGCTGCAGAGGCGCGCTCAATGCTTGCCACACACCCCATCGATGTGATGGTATTGGATGTGATGATGGAGGGCGAGGATGGCATGAATCTCACAAAAAGCCTAAGATCAAATGGCTATAAAGATGTGGGCATTTTACTCCTTACAGCCAAAGATACTGTGAGTGATTGTATTAAAGGTCTCGAGGCTGGTGCGGATGATTATCTTTCCAAACCTTTTGATCCCGGTGAGCTCCTTGCGCGCATTCGCTCTCTTCTTCGCCGAAAACAACCGGAGACTACAAAAGAAATTTCCCGTCTCTCTCTCGGTGACTACACGTTTGATACGAAAAGTAATACTCTTCTCAAAGGCACAGAAGCTGTTTTTCTCACGTCCAGTGAGCTCACGTTGCTGCGCATTTTTGCACAATTACCGGGAAAACCGTTTACACGGGAAGAACTTGCACAGCGTATTGGCCACAGAGTCAGCGAACGCAGTGTGGATGTCCAAATTGTACGCCTGCGCCGGAAAATAGGGGATGATCCCCGTCAGCCACGCTATCTTCAGACGGTGCGTCATGTGGGCTATGGCCTTTATCCAGACACGCATCAAGAGGATCAGGTTGCTTAGTTAAAAATGAATCATGATAATAAAAAATTCAAAAAAAAAGGATGATCGTAATCTTATGAAAATTCATGTTTTAGGATGTGGTTCCTCTGGTGGGGTGCCGCTTATTTCGGGGAACTGGGGACGTTGCAATCCCGATAATCCTAAAAATCGTCGCACACGCACATCTATCCTTGTCCAGGTCAAAGAAAAAAATATTTTGATTGATGCCTCGCCGGATTTGCGCGAGCAACTTTTACGTATTGGGGTGAATACGATTGACGCTGTGCTTATCACGCATGCTCACGCGGATCACTGCCATGGCTTGGATGAGCTTCGCCAAATTTTCTTTCATCAGCAAAAAAAAATTCCTGTTTACGCTGAGGCTGTGACGCTGGAAAAAGTGCAAAGTATGTTTTCCTATATGTTCATATCGACTCACCCCATTTATCCAGAATATTTAACAGGCCATGCGATCAGACCTGGAACATTTATGGTTGATGATCTTCCCATTACAATGTTTGAACAATCCCACGGCTATCAACAAACCTCGGGCTTTAAAATTGGATCAATGGCCTACTCTACCGATGTAAAAAGTTTTCCAAAGGAGTCGGAGATTTATCTGAAAAATCTGAGTCTTTGGATTGTGGATTGCTTGCGCTATGAAGAGCATCATACCCATGCGCATTTTGAGCTCACTATGGATTGGATCAAACAGTTTCAACCCAAGCGAGCAATTTTAACGCACATGTGTGAACGTATCGACTATGATGATATTTTTTCACGGTGCCCTGAAAACGTCACTCCGGCGTATGATCGCATGATCCTTGAGGAAAACGATACAGGCTTTGAGTGTTAGTGAGAGTGATAAAAAATTCTATGCAAAAGAACGCGCAAAGGTTTGTTTTAAATACGCATCAAAAGTATCCATTGTCACATCAATCCCCAGCGCTTTAAGGCTTGTCACACCTTTGCCCTCAATACCGCAGGGGATAATTCCATTGTAATACTCAAGATTCGGAGCGAGATTAAAAGCAATACCGTATTTTGTAACCCATTTACTCACGCGCACGCCAATCGCCGCTATTTTAGAAGATCCTTTTTCTGTCGATACCCAAAGCCCGACGCCTGCCTCGTCCCGGCATGCCGTAACACCACAAAGATGTAAGGCCTCAATGCCCCATTGTTCCAGGCTCCACACATGTTTTTTAACATCACGTGTTCGCTTTGAAAGATCCAGCATAACGTAGCAGACACGCTGCCCTGGACCATGATACGTATATTTTCCCCCTCGCCCTATGGAATACACGGGAAGATCATGCGTTTTGAGGTAATCGCTAGCTTGAGCACTCGTCCCTGCTGTGTAGAGCGGTGAATGCTCTAAAAGCCACACACACTCAGAGAGTTTTTGTTGTTGGATGCCCATAATGCGCGCATCCATAAAAGCCTCCGCAGCATCATAATCAACGTATGCAGGAGACGTTATCCATTCCACAAAGAATCTCCTTTATGCTTCTTTTTACAGAAGAGATACACGAGCGTTACTAAAGAGCGCGCGCAATTTCTTCAATCTCAAAGCATTCGATCACATCGCCTTGCTTAATATCATCATAATGCTCAAAGGCCATACCGCACTCAAAACTATCTTTGACTTCTTTGACTTCGTCTTTAAAGCGACGAAGTGTTTTAAGGGCACCTTCGTGAATCACAACATCATCACGCAGCAATCGGACTTTTGCACCGCGCTTGACGAGTCCTTCAGTCACATAACAACCCGCAACTTTACCGATTTTCGTAATATTAAAGACCTCGCGAATTTCGGCATAGCCAAGGAATTTTTCCTTAAGTGTCGGGCTCAAAAGTCCACCAAGTGCTGCTTTAATATCATCAAGAGCATCATAAATAATTGAATAATAGCGAATATCCACAGCATCGCGCCGCGCAAGATCACGTGCTTGAGGATTTGCACGCACGTTAAACCCAACGATAAAACCATTCGATGCCCGTGCCAACGTCACGTCACTTTCGTTAATACCGCCTACGGCACCGTGAAGAATACGCACAGAAACCTCATCATTCGCCATTTTCAAAAGGCTACTTGTAATTGCTTCAAGGGAGCCTTGAACGTCTGTTTTAATCACAACAGCAAGTTCTTTGATATTGCTTGCCGCAATACGGTTCATCATCTTATCCATATTGGACTTAGAAACAGCTGCCGCCTTGGCTTCTTTTTCTTTGTGCTCACGGTACTCAGCAACTTCACGTGCACGGCTTTCAGATTCGACAACAAAGAACTCATCACCAGCCGCAGGAAGACCGTTAAAGCCAATCACCTCTACAGGCATCGATGGCAAAGCGTTTGTAACTTTCTGGCCGTGATCATCAACAAGCGCCCGCACACGCCCCCATTCTTTACCCGCCACAAAAATATCACCTATTTTCAGCGTACCACGCTGCACCAGAATTGTGGCAACGGTACCCCGTCCACGCTCCAGTTTGCTTTCCACAACAACACCTTCTGCATCACGGTTAGGATTCGCCTTAAGATCAAGAATCTCCGCCTGAAGAAGAACAGCTTCCTCGAGTTTATCAAGGTTCATACGCTTCTTCGCAGAAACTTCGACAGCCATAACATCGCCCCCAAAATCCTCAAGGACAACACCATGTTGCAGCAATTCAGAGCGCACACGCGTGGGATCAGCCTCGGGCTTATCAATTTTATTAATCGCCACAACAAGCGGCACATTCGCAGCCTTTGCGTGATTAATCGCCTCGATCGTTTGCGGCATAATACCATCATCCGCCGCCACAACAAGAACAACAACGTCGGTAATGTCTGCACCACGGGCACGCATTTCTGTAAAAGCTGCGTGGCCAGGTGTATCGATAAAAGTAATTTTCTGACCCGATTGAATCGTCACCTGATAAGCACCGATGTGCTGTGTAATGCCACCGGCCTCACCACTGACAACATCGGTTGAGCGTAACGCATCTAGCAATGACGTTTTACCATGATCCACGTGGCCCATCACCGTTACAACAGGCGCACGGGAGACAAGAAGATCAACAGCATCTTCTGCGCCACGCAAACCAATTTCAATATCAGAATCCGCAACACGTTTAGGTGTGTGCCCAAACTCAGAACACACAAGTTCTGCTGTATCCGCATCAATAATCTGGTTAATCGTCACCATCATACCAAGTTTCATCAGTGTTTTTACAACGTCAGCCCCACGCACAGCCATACGATTTGCAAGCTCACCAACACTCATTGTCTCAGGGATAATCACTTCGCGCGTAATTTTAATGGCCTCGGTCTGAACCCCTGATTGCTTTTGCTTTTGCTTCGCGCGCCTGTAGGACGCCATGGAACGCATACGATCGGACTCTTCATTGAGTGCACGTGTCAAAGACGAACCCGTTAGTTTTTTGGGAAGAGCACTATCTTTTTTCACAGCCGTTGTCGGAGCCGCAACAGCTTTTTTCGTATCCACACGCTGTGTTCTTTTTTTACTCCCCTCACCTGTTACATCAAAATCATCATCCAAAAGAGCTTTAGGCGATGTTCTTGTTTCAGTCTTTGAAGGAGCCGCCGGCCGTGCTGAGGGCTTAAAATCATGGGCCATGAATATACGCGGCTCAGACGAGGTATTTTTTGAAGGCTGACTTTCCACACGCGCCTTTGACTCTTGCTTCTTTGCCAACGATGCAGGAGCTGAGCTACTTGTCTGTGTAGGCGCCGCATGAGAATAGGACCTTTTTTCCTCCAAAGAAGGTTCTTTTGAAGAGGTTTCCTTCGCCTCAACAGCTCCAGAAGATAGTTCAGAAGGAATGTCCGCTTGTCCCTCTTGCTCATGATAGTCCCCCTCTTCCTCGAAGGATTTAGGTTTTTCTTTCATTGACTCCTTCAGCGCGCGCATCCGAGACTCAAGCTCATCTTTTGTAAAGCGGGAGAAAGCAGCTGCATCCTCCAAAGAATTTTCTTGATTTTTCTGCTCTTGCTCCGCTGCTGTAAGACGTTTTTTCTTTACCTCCACAGCCACTGTTTTAGATCGCCCATGGGCAAAACTCTGCCTGACCTGCTCCATATCCACAGGTTTTTTTAATTCAAGTTTCTTACCCAGCGTAAGGGTTTTTGTTTGCTTTGGGGTATCGTCCGTCATGGCGTGCTTTCTTTAAAGTGTATTCTTAAAACTATTTCTCACTAAACCAGTGCTCACGAGCTTTCATAATAAGTTCATTGGCTTTCTCAAGAGTCATAGCATCTCGCCCTAAAATATCAAGGACTTCATCCCCGGACAAATCCGCAAAATCATCGAGCGTTTTAATGCCCTTTTCCACAAGCTGAATAAGACAAACCGGTGAAAGCCCTTCAAGTGCCAGGAGATCGTCCGATGCCCCTAGTTTTTTTGCCGCAGTTGTATGCTCTTTGTTTTTGCTTTGGAGATAGTTATTAGCACGATTTTGAAGCTCTTCACCAATCTCTTCATCAAATCCCTCAATACGCGCAAATTCACTAAGAGCCACCTCAGCAAGTTCTTCAATACTCACAAAACCTTCTGCCGCTAAAAGCTGAGCAATCGTTTCATCCACATCGAGCGCCTGCATAAAAAGCTGTGTGCGCAGATTATATTCTTCTGTACGGCGTGCTATTTCTTGATCCTCTGTGAGAATATCAATATTCCATCCTGTGAGCTGTGACGCAAGGCGCACGTTTTGACCACGCCGCCCAATTGCAAGGCTCAGCTGATCTTCGGGAACGACCACATCCACACGATGAGCCTCCTCATCAATCACAACCTTGGACGCCTCTGCAGGCGCAAGGGCATTCACAACAAATGTTGCAGGATTCGATGACCAAGGGATAATATCGACTTTTTCTCCGTGCAGCTCACTCACAATAGCTTGCACCCTTGACCCGCGCATACCAACGCATGCACCCACAGGATCAAGACCTGAATCCGGTGAAAAAACAGCCATTTTCGCACGGCTACCGGGATCACGCGCAATCGCTTTAACCTCGATCACACCTTCATAAATTTCAGGAACTTCTTGCTCAAAAAGCTTTGCCATAAACCATGGATGAGTCCTTGATACGGAAATCATCGGACCCCGTGCATTGGGATTGACTTCGGTAATAAAAACACGGATGCGGTCGCCCGATTGAAAATTTTCACGCGGGATCATGTCATCGCGGCGCATAATCGCCTCACCACGACCAAGCTCAAGGATAACATTTCCAAACTCTATGCGGCGCACCACAGCACTCACGATTTGACCTACGCGCCCTTCAAATTCTTCGTACATCTTAGCACGCTCTGCATCCCGTACTTTTTGCGTAATCACCTGACGTGCACTTTGAGCCGCCACGCGACCAAACTCCACAGGCGGAAGATCATAAACAATAACCTCGCCGACCTCCATATCGCTAAGCTCAGGATCTTTTTGTGCATCACTCAATTTCATTTGAGTCATCGCATTGTCAAAAGCCTCATCCTCCACAATGGTAATATGCTTTTCGAGCGTCACAGCACCCGTTGTACGATCCACAAAAACATGAATATCGTTCTCGAAACCATATTTTGTTTTCGCTGTTTTTAAAATCGCCTGCTCCATGGCAAAAAGAATCTCTTCACGCTCAATACCTTTTTCACGTGCGACTACATCTGCCACTTGCAACAACTCATGACGCGGCTGTGCTTGGATATGTTCGTGTAATTTAACCTTTCGATGTGCCACTGGCTTTACCCTTTTTTCCTATAGAATGACCAAAATCAACGTGCAATTTTGCGCTTAAAATTTGATGATAGAAAACATCAAAAGAGAGATCCTCTTCTGCACTTTCTTCCTTCACCGTTACATTAATCCCCATATCATTTGCATGATTGAGGTGTGCTATAAATCTTTTCCTATGATGAAGGATCTCTGTCAAGTGTAACTTGATGTCTTTGCCTGAAAAACGCTCAAAATCTTTTGGTTTCACAAGAGGACGATCGAGCCCTGGCGATGATACTTCTAAAACATACGCAAAAGGAAAAGGATCCTCAACATCCAAAAGAACAGAAGCGTGACGGCTCACGCGCTCGCAATCCTCAATTGTTATCTCTGTATGATCAAGCTTTTCAATCATGATTTGTACTGTCTTGCGCACGTTTCCAGAAACCTGCACACGCACAATCGCATAGCCTTGATGCTCCAGCGATGCAGCCAAAATATGTTCAACTTTTTCCGATAAATTCAATCAATTACCCTAAAAGATATTATCAACCTTAATGTTCTAGAGAAAATGTAAGGATTCACGACTTAAAATTCAAGATCAATCGTATCACGCACGAAAAGAAATATGGGAATAATCCTACACTAACAACTCTTTTCTCCACCATGAGGAGTGATTTTCGGGAGAAATTCCAAAATTTAGTGTCACTTTTGCTGTTGCATTTTTTATCAAATTCATGACTACTAAGTGGAGCATTACTGATACTCAAGAGAAGCGCTCATGGCCCACGAACTCCCCAAACTTCCTTATGAAATGACGGCTCTCGAGCCTCATATTTCGCGAAAAACCTTGGAATATCACCATGGAAAGCATCACCAAACATACGTCACAAATCTGAATAATCTTCTCAAAGATCATCCAACTTATGCCACGCTTTCCTTGGAAGAAGTGATTCAAAGGTCCTTTGGAGAAAAGAACACGAGCATTTTTAATAATGCAGCCCAGGTGTGGAATCACACATTTTACTGGCATTGCATGAGACCCAATGGCGGTGGTCAACCAGGTGGTGATTTACTTGCTCTTATTCACAGGGATTTTGGCACCTATGAAGCTTTTCGTGAAGCGTTCACACAAGCAGCCCTTACTCAGTTCGGCAGTGGCTGGGCATGGCTTGTGCTCAAAGATGGCAAGCTCTCCATTATGAAAACAGGCAATGCTGACCTTCCCATGGTCCATGGTGCAAAAGCCCTTTTGACCATCGATGTATGGGAGCATGCCTATTACATTGATTATCACAATCTTCGCGCTCAATATATTAATATCTTCTTAGATCACTTAGTGAATTGGGATTTTGTAGGAAGTAATATGGCCTAAAACATTCTTTTTAACGATTTAACGCTCCCTTAAAATAAGCAGGTGTTGGCTTGCTTATTTTGACCTTTAAAATCGCGCATAAAAATCATGCCATCCTCTGTTCTTCTCCTCGCTCAAACGCTTATACGCTTTCCAAGTATTACACCCCACGACCATGGATGCTTGGATTTTATCGAAGCGTATCTTGCCCCTCTTGGTTTTATCTCACATCGCCTTGACAAACAGGGCACGAGTAACCTTTATGCAAAATGCGATCGCGGTGGGAAAAATTATTGTTTTGCAGGCCACACAGATGTTGTACCCCCCATTGATAACGCCTTGTGGACCTATCCTCCCTTTGCCGCAGAAGTTCATCATAATATCCTTTATGGGCGTGGTGCTGTGGACATGAAAGGAGGGATCGCAGCCTATTTAGCCGCCCTTCCTGTCCTTTTAAAAAAACATCCTGATGAGAGTTTTAGTCTTCTTTTAACCTCCGATGAGGAAGGCGATGCAACCTATGGCACGCCTGTTGTCCTTGAGTGGTTGCGCGCACACAATGAAACCATCGACATTTGCCTTGTGGGTGAGCCCACAGCACGCACGAGCATAGGCGATACGATTAAAATAGGTGCAAGAGGGAGTTTAAATGCGCTTTTAAAGGTCAAAGGCGTTGCGGGTCACGTCGCCTACCAGAACCTTGCCAAAAACCCCATTCCCTCTCTTCTCACTTTTTTACAAACCCTGCAAGAACCCCTCGATCAGGGCACTGATATTTTTGAGAAAAGTACACTTCAAATCACAAGCATTGATGTCGGGAATGCGACAACAAACCTTATCCCAGACAATGTCACAGCACGCTTTAATGTGCGCTTTAATCCGCACCACACAGGTGAATCCCTTGAGCATTATTTTAAACATAGGGCATCCAATCTTTTAGAGGATTACGAGCTCCACATGATCACAACCGGCGAGGCTTTCGAAGGATGTAAGACGCATATAGCCGCTTCCTATGCAAAAAAGATTGATCATCTCACAGGCAAAAATGTGGAGCTGAGCACACACGGTGGCACCTCTGACGCGCGCTTTATTAAAGACATCTGCCCTGTTTTCGAACTCGGTCTTAGAACGGACCAAGCCCACAAAATTAATGAGCATGTCAGCATCGAGGACCTTGAGACCTTGCAAAAAATTTATGAGACTATTTTTTGATCGACTTACAACGCCAAGGACTCTCCTCGGTCCATTTTTAAATAAATAAAACCCGCCCCTAAAACACTAAAAGTCATGAGTAAAATCGCGGGCAAGAGTGTTTGATGGGGGAAAAAACCCACAATGAATGCTGCAATAGCTGCAAAAAATTGCTCTGAGCTTGCAAGAATAGCCGAGGCCGTGCCCCTGCAGTCCCCTGCCCTATCGATGGCTGCGGCACAGGCATTCGCAAAAACAAAAGACACCCCGCCGTTAAAAAAAAGAAAGCCACACATATACGACCAAAGGTCCGCTGAATGAGATGTGATCAATAGCATCAGCATCATACACCCAAGAAAACTCAAAATAAGACCAAAGGATAAAAGTTTTAAAATTCCATAGCGTGGAAGGAAAAGATAGTTAGTAAAGGATCCAAAAATATAAATGGCAGGCCCCAAAGCCGCATAAAACGCATAGTGGATATCACTCAGAAAAAAATGCTCTTGAAAGAAGAAGGGGGCCTGGACGATCCATGCAAAAAGAGATCCATACGCTAAGGATGAAATAAGAATAAACCCTACAGATGTTTTATTCCGCAACACCTGACGGCATTCCGCCACTAATTTTTTCATCTGAAAAGGCTCTGTCTTGTATAAAGATTCCTCTCCCCAAAAGGTAAAAACCATTAATAGGACACACGCTACTAAAAACATGAGAAGAAAAATGTCTGTCCAATGCCAAAAATGCGCAAGCGCTCCTCCCAAAAGAGGGGAGACCATAGGCGCAACGGCCGTGACCATCCCCATAAGGGAAAGCATTCGTGCAGCTCTCAGTGTGTCAAATAAATCGCGGATAATCGCAATAGAAATTACTGTACAGACACCCGCCCCTAAACCTTGCAAAAAGCGGGAAAAAAGAAGAATATCAAGAGACGTTGACACACACCAAAAGCCTAAGAAACTTCCAAACCAAAAAAGAATGAGCCCGGCAAGAATAAGTGTCCTTCGCCCAAGTTGATCAGAGAGAGGCCCCGCAAAAAGGCCCAAGAGACTAAATCCAAGCAAATAAAAACTTAACGTTGATTGGACCGTTTGAACATCCGTTTCAAAAAACACTTGAAGTGTGGGCAACACCGGCAAAAGTATATTGGTTCCTGCCTCAAAAATCGCGACAGAAACAATCAGAAAAAAGGTTGTTAGTTTATAAGACAATGGCATCGCAAACTCATCTTACGCTGTGTCGCTTTTTGTTCATATGATTTTTCTCATCAAATAACACGTTATATCGTATTTCCAACCAGGCACAGCAGCCACCTCCTCAAAACCATATTTTTTAAAAAACGCAAAAGCCCTTGGAAAATAGGTATTTAATTGCATCTCACGCAGATTATATTTCTCAGCTATTTGAGTGAGCTCACTGATTATCTGCCCTCCCAATCCTTTGTTTTGAAAGGCTTCTTCCACATAAATTGAGTCGATCCACATGATTTGTCCATGAACAAAACCGATAGCCCCTGCAACCGTTTTATTACTGTGTTTTGCGTACAGACTGATCCTTTTAAATTCGCCCTTGAGACCCATTCGATTGTTGCACTCCTGCAGCAGCGCTTGAGACGCTTTTACATCGAAATTTTTATCGACATCCTGCGTAAAATAAATAGAGGGCAAATCCTTAATCACTCAAAAATAGCCTTAAACATCAATGTCTTTGAAATTTTTTCTCATCTCTAATAGAGTTTTTTATACCAAAAAGAAATGGGAATCCCATCAAAAATAATCGAATAGAGCCAATAATTTTCGAGAACACGGTGTACATAAAAACGCGTTTCTTTATAAGGAATACGTTCAATCCACTCCACAGGCTCCACACCCCCTTTTTCTCCCGGATAGCCAAATTGTTGCACCCATTTATCCACACGATTAGGGCCCGCATTATAGGCAGCGATGGTTAAAATCAAAGATCCTTTATACTGACGCAAAAGACTTTTAAGATACGCTTCCCCAAGGGCAATATTGCTTTTGGGGTCATAGATATTGCTATAAGGAATCCCCGCACCACGTGATACCTGATGGGCTGTGCCATCGAGAATCTGCATCAACCCTTTGGCGCCCTTACGACTTGTTGTTTGAAATTTAAAGCGACTTTCTTGACGAATAATCGCATGAATAAGTGCGTGAATATTCACATCAAATTCATTAGAAAGCGCAGGCATATGCGCCTTTTCTACCTGAGGATAAGCTTCTTTAATAATGGGCATCACATGTTTTGCACCAATTTTAGTGACTTGAACAGCAGCATGGGGTCCTGCAACCTCTGCAGCAAGTTTTATCAAAAGTTCATGCTCATCCGGTTTTGTTATATTAATCGCAAGCTTCCAAAAAAAGGGCTCACTCATTTCTGTCTCACCAATTTTATGCAGCAGTCGAATCACGCGTACAATTTCGATATCATTAAAGGCTTTATTTTCAGCCGGTGATATTTCAAAATCTTTTTTGGGAAAGGGTTTTTGAAGCATATCATGGGCAAGCTGGCCATAAAAAAGAGCAAGATGCTTTGAGGCTTTCTCGAGCCATTTGTTCATTTCTGCTTTATTATTATGGGCTTCAGCAGCTCTTGCTGCCCAATAGGCAGCTTTACTTAAATTGAGCGGTGTTTCCGCACGATCATAGAGGATTTGAAATTCGTGAAATGCCTCTTTGGGGCGCTTTAAAAAACGAAGATCAATCCATCCCTTGAGCCACTGAGCTTCTGTGAACTCCGTCCCCTTTGTTGTTTTAGAATGCGCAGCAATATCATACGCTTCTTTATATTTCTTTTTATCGAGCATACGCCTTGCAAGAATCCGACGAATTGTTGTCCACCAAAGTTCTGGATCAAGCGTTTCTGCAGCTACAACAACTTTCTCATTCAGCATTCGAAAAAGATCATCATCACGTTCCGTTTTCAGCAAATACAAAGCATACTGCCAAAGATACCCAGGAAAGTGAATATTAAGCCGCTTTTCAAGGGGATTTTTCGTACGGAGATGACTTTTTGACGCAAGCCTGAGGCGCTCAATCCCTACATTTTTATAATCTTTGGGAAGATACGGCAAAACCATCCGTGCTGCATCTAATTTCTCACTTTTCATCCTGTCATCAAAACGGTTGATATAATCTTTATTTTTTAAAAGATGCTTCGCCACATGAATGAAAATTTTGAATTCTTTTTCAGAAAAATCGATTGTTGGAAAAATCGATTCTATAATCTCTCGATCTTTTTCAGTCTGTGCAACCTTTGCAAACGCTATAGCACCTGCCGCTGTCACTGGATAATTTCTTCGAAACCAATAACGTATTTTATCTTTGGATGTGCCCTCATGAATGGCTTGTTCAGCCTTGCGCTTTAAAAGAACTTGATTCGGCCACGAGGGATTCGCATGAAAGAAATCCGTAATCGCCTCAAAAGAAGCATTATCATCCTCAAGCGCTTTCCATTTAAGGAATTTTTTGGCGAGCACGCATTCTTTTGATGTTTTTAGCCGCTCCCAATGTCCTGGAACGGTTGTTTGAATATGACATGCCTGTACCAATGACGCTGCTGTGAGAATACCTGCAAAAAAATAGGTCTTTAAAAAAAAACGAACAGCGCTTACTTTAGAAAAAATCATGGGTGAATAGTGATTATCGTTATGTTCTTCGGTTCTATTGTTGCAAGTGTGACCCCCTTCCTGCAAGGGGAAGTTGATCTTCCTGCGTTTAAAAAAATGATTCAGTATCAGCTCAACGGAAAAACCCATGGGATTGTTGTCGCGGGCTCCACCGGCGAAGGGTCCATGTTGACCATGAATGAACGTGAAAATCTTATAAAAATAGCTCTTCAGAACGCCTCTGCCTTTGTGCCTATTATTGCCGGATGCAGCGCTGGAAGCACCCATGAATCCCTTGCCCTTTTGAGACAAGCAGAAGATCTTGGATGCAGTGCCGCACTCGTTATTCCTCCTTATTATGTCAGACCCAATCCCGAAGGCATTGTTGAACACTTTAAAAAGCTTGCAGAGCATACGTCCATTCCGATCATCCTTTATAATAATCCCAGCCGTGTTGGCGTGGATCTTTCTGTGGATCTTATTTTAGAGCTTGCGCGTATCCCCTCTATTGTCGCTGTTAAAGATTCCCACCCGGACCTTTCGCGCCTTGCTTACCTGCGCCTTGGCATAGACTCTCTCAAACAGAAAAAGAAAATTCCACACACAAAACCTTTTTCTATCTTGGTCGGTGATTCATCTTCGTTTGCACCCGCCCTTGCACTTGGGGCCGATGGGTGTATTTCTGTCACGGCCAATGCGCTCCCTCAGCAATCTTACGAACTTTATTACGCGTGGAAAGATCAAGACCAAGAAAAGTTTGCAATGCTAAGGGACCAACTCCTTCTTCTGGATAAAGCCCTTAGCCACGATACGAATCCTATTCCGATTAAATATGCGCTAAGCAAAATAGGTCTTTGCACACATGAAATGCGCCTGCCTCTCACGCCCCTTCCGCTTGCGCAACGCCACAGCATTGATACCGTGCTCAACACACTCTCTTTTTCAGAAAAAGAACGTGAGGAAAAGGTTGCTTAAGATTTTTTAGAGTAAGAGAGCTCCTGAGAGGATTTTAGTCTCATAAACCTAATGACTAAAATCCTTCACAAGAAAAACCTCCTGAAAATCTCTTGAGAAAATTAGGTTTTGAATAAATTGCAGAAAAAGCGTAAAAAGAAAGCATACATTGCGCTTAAAAGCTTATGACCGAATGACAACGCCTGCTCACACCGAAAAACCACTCTTTAAAAAAATACTCATCGCCAATCGCGGCGAGATCGCCCTGCGCATTTTACGTGCTTGCCGGGAAATGGGGATTAAAACCGTTGCGGTACACTCCACCGCCGACAGTGATTCTATGCATGTCCGCCTTGCAGATGAGAGTGTGTGCATTGGCTCAGCACCCTCTAAAAATAGTTACCTTAACATGGCGGCCCTCATTAGTGCCGCTGAAGTGACAGGCGCAGAAGCGATTCACCCCGGTGTTGGTTTTCTCTCAGAAAATGAGAAATTTGCCGCGATGGTCGAAGAGCATAAGATGACTTTTATTGGCCCCACCCCCCATCATATTGCCATTATGGGCGATAAAATTTCTGCAAAAAACACAATGATTGCCCTGGGTGTGCCAGTCGTCCCCGGATCTGCTGGTTCCGTTTCCACGGATGAAGAAGCCCTCAGTGCCGCTAAAGCCATTGGCTATCCTATTCTCATTAAAGCCACAAGCGGTGGCGGTGGCAAAGGCATGAAAGTTGCTCACAACGACGACGAACTTCTCGCGAATGTCCGCCTTGCAAAAATCGAAGCCAAGGCCAATTTTGGCAATGACGAAGTGTATATGGAGCGCTATCTCGGTGCACCAAGGCATATTGAGGTGCAAATTATTTGTGATACCCATGGCAATGTTGTGCATTTAGGCGAGCGCGATTGTTCTATTCAGCGTCGCCATCAAAAAGTATGGGAAGAAGCGCCTTCTCCCGGCTTGACACAAAAAGACCGTGAGCGCCTTGGCGATATTGTCACTCAGGCCATGCAAAAAATGGGCTATCGCGGCGTAGGCACGCTTGAGTTTCTCTTTGAAAAAGGTGAATTTTTCTTTATGGAAATGAACACACGTATTCAAGTGGAGCATCCTATTACAGAAATGGTGACAGGCGTGGATCTTGTGCGCGAGCAAATTCGCGTCGCAGCCGGTCATAAACTTTCCTTCACCCAAGAAGATATTAACATTAAAGGGCATGCGATTGAGTGCCGCATTAATGCAGAAGATGCTGTTACCTTTATTCCAAGTCCTGGCAAAGTTACAGGCTATCACGCCCCCGGCGGCATTGGCATTCGCGTTGACAGTCATCTTTATCATGGCTACACAGTCCCTCCTCACTACGACAGTCTTGTCTCGAAACTCATTGTTTTTGGAGATACGCGCGAAGAATGCCTCACACGTGTGGAGCGTGCTCTTTTTGAGTATGCTATTGACGGCATTTCCACAACAATTCCCCTCCATCAGCGCCTCGCCAAGGAAAAAGATATTCAAAGCGGTGACTATACCATTCACTGGTTGGAGAAAAAACTCAAGGAAAACGAAGCCTAAAAAGTGCGCGTGATTTTGCTCTGCGCGCTTTTATAAAAAAACTGAAAAGGATTTTATGCTACGCCACCTCGCTGCTTTTTGTTTTCTCATCACATCAATGGTCTGTGCACATCATTTTCAGCAGTGTCAAAGCATGGCCGAAGTTGCCCCCATCGTTGATGATCTTTTGGATCACTATGATATCAAAGATATTCTTATTGTTTTTGACATTGATTCAACTCTCATGCGATCCCAAAATCCCTCGCTCCAACTCGCAACCATTAATCACTACAGACAGGTGCTACGAACGCTTCTCAAAGATGTTCCAGCCTCACAAACCTATCTTGTGCTGAACTATTCCGTCGCGGATAAAGGGTCACAACTTGTGGATGAAGCGGCCCCTGCGATGATAAAAGCATGGCAGGAAAAAGGCCTCAATATTATCGCGTGTACAGGCGCTCAAGCAGGGCCCATTGGCCCCTACAAACGCTTTGATCAGCATCGTACCACAGAACTCAAAAATCTTGGCATTGATTTTAGCGGTGCGTTCCCTCATTTAAGCGACACGCCCCTTTCAACCATTCGCAACACACAAGGACAATCACCTGTCTTTTTTGCAGGTATTTTAAGTGTCAATAATGAAAAAGGTCATTCCTATAAAGGAGTCTCCCTTGTGGAATTCATGAAAATGGCGAACATTCAGCCCAAAGTCATTATTTTTATTGATGATAGCAAAGCTTATGTGGATGAAATGGCAAAAGCCCTTACCGATGCCGATCCCACCCTTCGCTTTATCGGCATTGAATTCACAGCAGAATCTCTGAAAAAAACCACTGTATCCGAAGAAGATTTTAAAAAAACATGGCTGACTCTTATTCATAGCGCTCGAAAGGATTTTAAAGCATGCTGAACACACACACCGTTTTAAACAATTTAAAAGCACATAATATTATCCTGCCCACGCCTGCAAAGGCTGTTGCGAACTATGTAGGCTATCACATCACAGGCAGCACACTCATCGTTTCGGGGCAGCTTCCCGTCAAAGAAGGTGTGGTGCACTACAGTGGAGTCCTTGGTGATAATGTGGATATTGATACAGGGTATGCAGCCGCGCGCTTGTGTGCTGTGAATATCCTCGCGCAAGTTCATCAAGCGCTCAGTGGGGATTGGAGCCGCCTTAAGATGTGCGTACGCCTTGGTGGTTTTGTTGCCGCAACCCCTGATTTTAAAGACCACCCTAAAGTGATTAACGGCGCCTCCGATTTGATGGTGGCTATTCTTGGAGATGCAGGCCGCCATGCCCGTGCGGCGGTGGGCGTTGCATCCCTTCCCCTCGGTGTGTGCGTGGAAGTCGAAGGGCTTTTTGAGATTGCCCTTTAATTTTTTAATAAAGTCTCCACATCCTTTTGTGTCAGTGCCACACCAGGTCTTTGGGGCCCTGACGCAAGGGCGGGCTCGCTCTCTGTCAATCCTTCCCCCTCCTCGTTCATTAAAAGGCCAAGCTCTTTGATAATTTTGCGTAAACGCTGGCTATTGAGATCATGAAAGCTGCAGTTTTCCATAATTGCACTCACAATCTCTTGAACCTCCGAAGAGGCCCCTGCCTTCTCCACAAGGAGTTCACAATTCTCAAGGATCCGATTTGCAGCTGTTTCCAAAGCACTATCGATTGTTTTCAATTCAAGCGTCCACTCTTTAAGCGTACTGTGATCTTGTTGTATCATTATGATATCCTTGCGCTGCTCTAAAAAATTTTAAAATTCACCCAAAACAGTCGTTAGCTTCCCTTTGAGGGTTTGCGCGTTAAAAGGTTTGACAATATAGTTGCTCACACCCGCCTTTTTCGCAATTACAACGTTCTCAACCTTGCTCTCGGCCGTGACCATAATAAAAGGAAGCTCTTTGAGCTGAATATCACTGCGCACGTGCTTCAAAAGATCAAGACCACTCATGGGCTCCATATTCCAATCTGAAATGACTAAATCAAATTTAGCATTCTTGAGTTTTTCAAGAGCCATGGTCCCATCTGTGGCTTCTTCAATCTGTGTAAATCCCAGCTGACGCAACAAATTGCCGATGATTTTCAGCATAGTCTTATAGTCATCAACAATGAGAACCTTAATATTTGATACACTCATAAATCAAAGCACCGCATTTTTATACCTATTGCCAGTTCATCACAGAAAGATTAAAAAAGCATTAAAATCCCCCATATTTTTACATTTTATGCATTTTTCTCCCCCTCTCTTCAAAGGCTACCTTTTAAAACGCTATAAGCGCTTTTTTGTGGATATTGAACTGGAGGATGGTCGTCACGTTACGGCACATTGCCCTAATACAGGATCTATGCTGGGTGTGATCGAAGAAGGACGTGTGGTGGGCTTGTCCCATCATGATGATCCTAAACGCACCCTTGCGTACACACTTCAAATGATCGAGGATGATGGTGTGATGGTCGGAGTCAACACCCACAATCCCAACAAAATAGTGTTTGAGGCTCTTAAAAATAATTATTTTGATAGGCTTCAAGGCTATGAAAATATTCATAAAGAGGTTAAGGTCAGCACCCACTCCCGGCTTGATTTTGCGCTTACCTCCCCCCACCAACCCACGTGTTATATAGAAGTGAAAAATGTGCATTATAAAAAGGGTGAAACGGCTTATTTCCCTGACTCAAAAACGGAACGTGGTCAAAAACATATAAGCGAGCTCAGCGCCCTTGTCCATCAAGGCAACCGCTGTGTCATGCTTTATATTGTGCAGCGCCCTGATGTGAAGAAGTTTGCTTTTGCAGATTTTATCGATCCTGCTTACGCATCGCTTGCGAATGATGCAAAGAGTAAAGGCGTTGAAATGTACGCCTATACATGCGATGTAAGTTTTGATAGAATATCGCTAAAAAATATTTTGTAAAAAATAAAAAAAATGAAAATGATTCATGTATTTTTACTTCTCGTCTTTCAAGTCTTTTACCAAGAAACTTTGGGATCGGATAAAAAATTAAAAAACCTTACAGAAGAACAACTGAAAAATCGCTTGCAATATACATATTACAAGAAAAATCCTGATCAAAAACTACGATTACACTACAT
Organism: Pseudomonadota bacterium; assembly: GCA_021808925.1. Classification (GTDB taxonomy): domain Bacteria; phylum Pseudomonadota; class Alphaproteobacteria; order Paracaedibacterales; family JAKBAR01; genus JAKBAR01. The sequence goes on from JAKBAR010000001.1 coordinate 41,615, forward strand.
CGACGAGAAAAATAAATCTGGTGGAACGCTGATTCTTGAGAATGATGAATGGAATCATGGCTATTCCCTTTTTATGAATAATAAAAAATTTACCGAAGCGAAAGTCACAGTTGTTTATAAAAATGGTATGGTTCAAACACTTATTTATTCGGATAGAGTTTATAAAAATTCATCCTCTATGATCAATAAAATACTCGAAAAATACACCCTCAAACCACTGCCTGAAGAGACGGATTTGGACATTAAGGACACACTGTATACCTGTCAAAAACAAGTGTTGATTTCAGGAAAAAATCCAGGTTTTACAGGCCTTGGGTTTGAGTGTATCGAGGATCTCGTGTTCAATAAAAAAACAAAAGAGATCATGGTGATGCACATCGACAAAGGTATCACCCAAAAATCTATCACACAATTTTTAAAAAAATTTCAAGGCGACGCAAAGCCCAGCGATGTAATCCACACAATGGGTACTCTTTATAGGTCGCAAAGGCTTTTGGAGATTTTAAAACTTATTGAGCAGGAAAAGCAAACAATCCAATGCATTTATTGCCCAAACACCCTTCGCGAAGAAAAAGATATTGGTGAGTCCCCTTCTCCTTGGATTATTCAAACATTTACGGGCGATAAAAAAGATATTTTCAAAAATAGCAATTATTTTGAGAAAACCAATGGACTTGCGATGAAAATTGACTTAGAGGGAAATATCAGTGTCGGTATTGTTGATCTTTCGACAATACGGGAGATTAAAAAAAACTACGAATATGACTCTCCGTTTGGAGGAAAATATGCTGAAATTGAGTATAAATGTTTTTCCCTCAACCCCAATAATGTGCCGCTGAATGATCAAAAAATCGCCTATGATCTTGTGGATATCAGTGACGTTTTTAACTAAGTAAGCGTATCTTAAAAAATCTCATATCCTCTTGATCCGTCATTCGTGTATAAGAGAAGAAAAGCTGTTGTAAAATGACAAAAATAATGTCCACCGTTGATTATAAAAAGACCGTTTTTCTTCCTCAAACTGATTTTCCAATGAAAGCGCAGCTTGCAGAGCGAGAGCCTAACTATCTGGCGCATTGGAATCAACTCGATCTCTATCAAACCTTGCGTAAAAAAAGCAAAGGAAAGGAAAAATTTGTTCTTCACTTTGGCCCTCCTTATGCTAATGGTCATATTCATATTGGACACGCATTATCAGAAATCCTTAAGGACATTACGAATAAAATAAAACAAATGCAGGGATTTGACGCGCCTCTTGTGCCTGGCTGGGATTGCCATGGTTTGCCCATCGAATGGCAAATTGAAAAACAATATCAGGCCAAGGGCCTTCGTAAAGACGACATTGATCCGATTACCTTTCGCCAAGAGTGTCGCACGTTTGCCAAGGAATGGGTTGCGATTCAAAAAGAAGAATTTAAACGCCTTGGGATTATAGGTGATTGGGACAATCCGTATTCGACGATGGATTTTGCCTCAGAAGGTGCCATTGTCGCGGAACTTGGAAAATTTCTGATGAACGGCACGCTCTTTCGTGGGATGCGCCCTGTGATGTGGTCCGTGATTGAAAAAACAGCGCTCGCAGAGGCAGAAGTCGAATATAAAGATCACACAAGCGATGCGATTTATGTCGCTTTTCCTCTTACGCAAACAGATGTGCCTATCTTAGACGGTGCCCATGCCGTAATTTGGACAACAACGCCGTGGTCCCTTCCCGGCAACCGTGCGATTGCCTATGGTCACTTTGATTATGTCGTCATCGAACACAATGAAAAAAAATTAATTATCGCCGAAGCTCTTTTAGAAGCTGTGCTCAGCGCGATGGGGCTAGAGGATGCTGAGACCAAAATTTTAGCAAAAATCCCCGGCGAGAAACTTAAAAATACGGTGGCACGCCACCCTCTTTATCGCCTTGGATACACCTTTGATGTTCCTTTTTTCTTTGGCGATCATGTCACAACAGAAGCGGGGACAGGCCTTGTTCACACAGCCCCAAGCCACGGCATGGAGGATTTTATTCTTGGCAAAAAACATAATCTTCCTGTTCCCAATACCGTTGGCCCTGATGGTTTTTATACCCATGAGGTTCCTCATTTTCAAGGGATTCACGTCTTTAAGGCGAATGTACCTATTATTGACGCGTTAAAAGAAACGGGTGCGCTGATTCATCAAAGCAAACTCACCCATAGTTATCCACACTCCTGGCGATCCAAAGCACCGCTTATTTACCGTGCCACGCATCAGTGGTTTATTGATGTGAAACAACTGCGCTCAAAGGCGATGGATGCCGTTGCAGCAACGCATTTTATTCCTGAGCAAGGCCGCCATCGCATCGCAGGCATGGTCGAAAGTCGCCCGGATTGGTGCATTTCACGGCAACGCGCCTGGGGAACGCCCTTAACACTTTTTGTGCATAAAAAAACCAACGAACTGCTGCGTGATGAGGCTGTACATGCGCGGATTGTGGAAAAAATTAATGCCCATGGTGCCGATGTTTGGTTTACAACACCGGCTCAAGAATTTCTTGGCGATGATTATCATGCCGATGACTATGAGCAAATTTTTGATGTGATTGATGTGTGGTTTGATTCTGGGTGCACCAATGCTTTTGTTCTTGAAGCGCGCGAAGAACTTAAGTGGCCTGCAGATGTTTATTTTGAAGGCTCTGACCAACACCGTGGATGGTTTCAATCCTCCCTTTGGCATGGCGTTGGCACACGAGGCCGCGCGCCCTATGACACGATCGTGACTCATGGTTTTGTTTTGGATGAAAAGGGCTATAAAATGTCCAAATCCCAAGGCAATGTCGTTGCCCCCGAGGATGTCATTAAAACTTACGGTGCGGATATCTTACGTCTGTGGGTTGCTTCTGTGGACTATAGTGACGATGTGCGCATTGGCAAAGATATTCTCAAACAAATGGAGGATATGTACCGCCGTTTTCGCAACACATTACGCTATCTCCTTGGCGCCCTAAGTGGTTTTGAAGAAAGCGAACACCTTCCTTATGACGCCATGCCAGAGCTTGAGCGCTCGATTCTTCACCGTTTATCTGAGCTTCAACGCACAATGAATGAAACGGCAAAAACATTTAATTTTAGTGCTTTTTATACAGAGCTGCACCATTTTTGCACAAGCGATCTCTCGGCATTTTACTTTGATCTGCGCAAGGATAGTCTTTATTGCGACGACACGACAAGTCTGAAAAGGCGTGCTGTGCGCACAGTGATGGACACACTTTTTCATTGCCTCACACGTTGGCTTGCTCCTGTTTTGAGCTTTACCGCCGAAGAGGCGTATCTTTCCCATGCACACAATGATCGCAAAACAAGTATTCATTTAGAAACGTTTGTGGCGCTTCCAGAGGTCTATTTTAATCAAACGCTTGCCGCAAAATGGGAAAAACTGCGCCATTATCGCCGTGTAATGACGGGCGCCCTTGAGGTTGAGCGTGCGGCAAAAACGATTGGATCGAGTTTACAAGCGGCGCTCTTAATCTACACAACGCCTGCGATTGCAGCTCTTTTTGAAGGTATTGATCTTGCAGAATTTGCAATTACATCAACGGCAACTCTTCTCATAGACACCTCGCCTGCGCATGCCTTTACTCTGAGTGATGTACCTGACCTGAGTGTTGTTGTGCGAAAAGCAGGGGGCGGAAAGTGCGAGCGCTGTTGGCGCATTTTAGAAGAAGTAACAATGGAGAATGCTATCTGTGGACGGTGCGAGGATGCTATTGAAGGATAAGAGAAGAGCCTGAAAAATTGAATAAAGGGCTAGATTTCTAGAGTCATTTAGTAAAAACGCATATAATATATACATTTACTAAATGACTCTAAAAAAATTCTCTACGACTCCACCTCAAAGGGTTTCACCTCAATTTTATGTTGAGCGGCCACAACCTCTTCAATTTTAAGACGGGCAGCATTGAGCTGTTCCTCGCAAAATTTTTTAAGACTAATCCCTCGCTCATAGGCTTTGACAGAATCCGCGAGCGGCATATGCCCCTCTTCTAAGGTGCGGACAAGGGACTCAAGCTCAAGAAGGGCTTGCTCAAACGTTATATTTTTCATATCTATTTTCTCCTTTAGCGACATTAAATAAAAACAAGCGCGTCATTCACAGCGTCAACTGTTACTGTTTGCCCAGGGCTAATCTCGCCCGACAAAAGGGCTGTTGCAAGTTTGTCTTGAAGGGCCCGTTGAATCAACCGTTTGAGTGGTCGCGCGCCATAAAGAGGATCAAAACCAACATCGCCCAGATAGTCAAGAGCCGATTCCTTGACGACGAGTGTCACCTGATGCGCTGCATTAAGGCGGTCTTGAAGCTCTTTGAGCTGAATCATCACAATGCCACGCAAATTTTCACGGCTTAAGCGACTAAACAGCAAGATCTCATCCAACCGATTCAAAAATTCAGGACGAAAATGGTGACGCACCGCGCTCATCACTTGGTCGCGCACATGGGGTGTGATGGCATCACTTGCACTAAAATACTCAGCGCCCAAATTTGATGTCAAAATAATCAGTGTGTTTTTAAAATCAACATTATGCCCCTGGCTATCGGTAAGGCGCCCGGCATCAAGGACCTGAAGGAGAATATTAAAAATATCACTATGGGCCTTTTCAATTTCATCAAAAAGAATGACTTGATAGGGACGACGCCGAACACTTTCCGTCAAAACGCCCCCCTCCTCATATCCGATATAGCCTGGAGGAGCCCCAATCAACCGCGATACCGAATGTTTTTCCATATATTCTGACATATCAAGACGGAGCATGTGGGCGGGATCATCAAATAAAAACTCCGCAAGTGCACGTGAAAGCTCTGTCTTTCCCACACCCGTCGGGCCCAAAAAAAGAAAGGATCCAAGCGGACGACTCGGATCTTGAAGACCGGTGCGTGACCGCCTAATAGCATTAGCCACAGCCGTCACCGCCTCATCTTGGCCCACCACACGCTTGTGCAAATGGCTCTCAAGCTCAAGCAATCTTTCCCGGTCGCCCTGAAGCATCCGCTCCACAGGTATCCCCGTCCAACGCTCCACAATAGAAGCAATATCTTTTTCTGTTACCTCTTCTTTGAGATTACGTTTTTCACTGGACTTCGCCTCCTCTGCCGTTAAATCCTCGATATCTTTTTCAAGTTTAGGGATAAGACCATAACGCAATTCTCCCGCCCGGCTTAAGTTTCCCTGGCGCTGCACTATGTCAAGCTCAGAGCGATATTGATCCAATTGCTCTTTGAGTCTGTGCATTTTTTGAATGCTTTGTTTCTCAAGAAGCCACGCATCGGTCAGCGTTTTATTTTCAGATTCGAGGAGGCTAATTTCCTGTTCCAGTTTTTTAAGGCGTTCTTTTGTCGCCTGATCCGTCTCACGCTTTAGGGCTTCGCGCTCAATTTTAAGCTGCATCAAACGCCGATCCAGCTCATCAATCGCTTCAGGTTTAGAATCAACAGCCATTTTTAAACGACTCGCCGCTTCATCCATTAAATCAATGGCTTTGTCAGGCAGAAAACGATCCGTAATGTAACGATTGCTCAGCGTACACGCTGCGATAATCGCGGAATCACTAATGCGAATACCGTGGTGAAGTTCATATTTTTCTTTAAGCCCCCGTAAAATAGAAATGGAATCCTCCACAGAAGGCTCATCCACAAAAACACTTTGAAAGCGGCGCGCTAAGGCTGCATCTTTTTCAATATACTGACGGTATTCATCCAAAGTTGTAGCGCCAATACAGTGCAGCTCACCTCGCGCAAGAGCAGGCTTTAGCATATTCGACGCATCCATAGCGCCATCACCTTTTCCAGCCCCCACAAGTGTGTGCAACTCATCAATAAAAAGAATCACATCCCCCATCTCGGACACCTCTGCCAAGACGGCTTTGAGGCGCTCCTCAAACTCTCCACGGAATTTTGCGCCCGCAATCAGTGCACCAAGATCAAGGGCCATCAACCGCGCGGACTGAAGAGCCTCGGGGACGTCTTTATGAATAATACGTTGAGCGAGACCTTCGGCAATGGCTGTCTTTCCCACACCCGGCTCGCCAATCAAAACAGGATTATTTTTTGTGCGCCGCGAGAGCACTTGAATCGTACGGCGAATTTCCTCATCACGCCCAATCACAGGATCAAGCTTTCCCTGGCGGGCGACCTCCGTGAGGTCCCGTGCATATTTTTTCAGCGCATCATATTGATTTTCTGCACCAGGCGATGTGGCCGATTTTCCACGGCGACGTTTTTCAATAGCAGCGTCGAGTTTTTGACGGTTCAGGCCTGCTTTTTTAAAGATATCTTGCCACGGCTGTATCTCTGTCAAAGCCAGTAATAGAACCTCAAGGGTTATAAAATTATCTTTAAACTCTGTGGCTTTTTTTTGTGCTAATTGAAGAAGTTGACCAACCTCCGGTGCAACCGAAAAACCATGATCACTGGAGAGAATTTTAGGTTGCTTGCCGAGCTCTGTTTGAAGACTACTCTGTAAAAAGTTTAAATCGACACCACTCTCTTTGAGCAAATCTTTGGTAAATGCATCTTTTAAAAGCTCCATCAAAAGATGTACAGAAGCTAACTGGGGATGGGAAAGACCTTGTGCACCGCGCTGTGCCGCTTCAATAATCGACTGCACTTTTTCAGTAAATGGACCAAAATCGGACATAAAAACCTCCAAAAGCTTTTTAATTTAGCTATGAAGCGGTTGTTCCTCTTTCTTTTCCTCTTTTCGTTGCGCTCTTTTCAACGGCGCAGCACTCACAAGAGGAGCAGGTTCGTCACAAACCACCTCATTATCTTCGCTACTATTTAGCGCTTCTTCTTTTGGAATTTCAACCTCAATAGGCTTCATTTCGTTCAATGTGCGTAAATAATGCTCTGCAAATTGATAATAATTTTCCGCAAGAATCCGGTCGCCCGTGCTCGATGCTTCCCGTGCAAGCGCCATATATTTTTCAAAAGTTTGCTGCAAATTATTACGCTGGGCAGCACTCGACCTTCCTTGTGGGTGGGAACGGTTCGTATGGGAGCGAGAAAATTTTGCCCCCCGATTATTACTCGGACGCTTCATTATAGGCTTCATAAGAAGTGAAAAACCTTAATATTCAATGTGTGTGGATGAAAGGATGTTACAATGAAGCTGTGGAAAAATCAATCCTATTTTTGCAAGCTAGCTATGCAAAAATTGCGCACCTTATTCCCCCGGTAAGATCATTAAAATACGCTATAAATTCAAAGGATTCTGCTTCAAAAAGAGCACGCACGGCTTTTTCCTGCCCTTTTCCAAACTCCACCGCAATGAGCCCCCCCGCTAACAAATGTTGCCTTGCGCCCTTTGCAATAACTTCGTACGCTTCGAGTCCAGTTTCACCCGAAAATAACGCTAAATGAGGATCATAGTCTTGTACATTTTTTTCTAAGACTTCGTGATACGCAATGTACGGCGGATTCGACACAATCAAAGAAAACTTCTCTTTTTCATCAAGCGCAGAAAACCAATTTCCTTCTCTAAGGGAAGCACGCTCTAAAAGCCCAAAATGCGTGGCATTATCCGCCGCCACCTTTAATGCTTCTGGGGACAGATCCACACCCACCCCCGTTGCATTTTTCATCTCCAAGAGCAGCGTCACCAAAATACACCCCGTCCCCACCCCTAAATCTAAAATCCTCAAGGGTTTTGGAAGATCTTTTGCATAATGTAAAACTGCATCTACAAGCGTTTCTGTATCCGGTCTTGGGTCCAGCGTATCCTTTGTGATCTTAAAGGTTCTTCCGAAAAACTCTCTTTCCCCTATAATTTTAGAAAGGGGTTCGTCCGATATCCGCCGCTGTACAAGGGTTTTGAGTTGCGCACAAATATTTTCAGGAATAAGAGACTCTGGATGCAAAAAATAGAACTCAGGCGCTTTTTTCTCTAAAAACCCCAAAAGCACACGCAAATCCCGTGCAGGATTATCCGTTACCTTTCGTAGCTCAACGGCATAGTCGCGAAAAAGAGACTCAAAGGACTCATTCATAAAAAGTTTAATCGACTATTATTTTTTGAATTACTCAACATCCGCATCAGATACAGGAGGAAGCACATTCACGACATGATAACTATCCTGCCCCGACTCAAAAGGCAAAATCTCTATTTTTTTATTATGGATGGAGGAAATAACACCAAGGGGAAGTCCTTTGGGAAAAATACCACCAAAACCTGATGTATAGACGACATCTCCTTTTTTGAGCGTGTGCTGCGCATCTTTGATATGAAGCAACTGAAGTGTAGAATCGCCCGTTCCTGCTGCAATGCCCTGAACACCTTGAATATCCACAGGAATACGGGACGTTGGATCAAAAAGTGTAATGACTTTAGCCGCCCTTGATCCTTTTAAAACAACACGCCCTAAAAGCCCCTTGGCCCCCATGATAATACTATTGATCGCCATCATAGATTCATTTTTAGGACACGCAATCATCAAAGGCTGTCCTACAGCAGGTGCGTTAAGAGTTGTGACAGAAAATGCTTTTTCTCCTAAAGAAAATTCTTGAAGCGAAGATAAAACTTTTTGCCCTTCACGTGCTAAAAAAAGAGACTGTTCTAATGTTGCATTTTTCTTCAAAAGATTGTTATTTTCCCTTCTTGCACTGTCAAGATCTTGACGCAAGGAAGCATGAGAGCGAAAGAAAGATTCAATCTCTGCAAAAAAATGAAAAGATTGCTGCAATCTTCCAATAAGAGGGGCTGAAAAATCAAGAAAAGCAGATTCGAGTGCAAGAATAGGCCGCCACTGTTTGCTATTGCCGTAAATTAAAAGAAAAAGAGAGGCTACTAAAAAAATCAAATGAATCGGCTTTGGCTTGCGGAAATGCTGAGAACGAACAGATTTCCCTAAAAACCATGTCAAAAAAGAAACCAAAGGAAGACGACGCTTAAGCCCTACAGCCTTGAGTCCGAGTGCATTTAAAATCATTGCAACCTCCCTTTACCTTTGATGACTAATACATTGACACTAAAACATCTTTAAGCACATTCATCTCATCCAAAGCTTTTCCCGTCCCACGCACAACACATGTGAGGGGCTCATCTGCCACAAACACCGAAAGCCCCGTCGCATCAGAAAGAACATGGTCAAGATTCGCTAACATGGCCCCACCGCCTGTCATAACGATACCACGATCCACGATATCTGCAGAAAGCTCTGGCGCTGTATTTTCCAGTGCTGTTTTCACACCTTCCACAATCGCCGCCACAACCTCATGAAGGGATTCAGCAACCTGTTTTTGATTAATCGTTATCTCTTGAGGAACACCGTTTTGAAGGCTGCGGCCCTTAATCGACATTGTGATATGTTCGCTGTCATCATTAATTGTTGCGGAGCCAATTTCTTTTTTAATTTTTTCAGCCGTACTCTCACCAATCAGCAAATTATGATTGCGACGGATATAACTAATGATGGCATCATCCATTTTGTCACCGCCCACGCGGACAGAGCACGCATACACAATGCCCCCCAACGACAAAATCGCAACTTCTGTTGTGCCACCGCCAATATCCACAACCATCGAGCCTGTGGGTTCCGTCACAGGAAGCCCCGCGCCAATTGCAGCGGCCATAGGCTCTTCGATGAGGAATACACGGCGCCCACCTGCGGATTCTGCAGACTCTTGAATTGCACGGCGCTCAACAGCTGTAGAGCCAGAAGGCACACAAATAATAATCTGAGGCGCAACAAAACGATGACGATTGTGCACTTTGCGAATAAAGTGCTTGATCATCTCCTCTGCCACCTCAAAATCCGCGATCACACCATCACGCAAAGGCCGAATCGCCTGAATATTTCCAGGGGTGCGCCCCACCATCAGCTTGGCCTCATCGCCCACGGCAAGAACCTGTTTTTTGCCTTTTTGATTCGAAATCGCAACAACCGATGGTTCATCCAAAACAATTCCACGGCCCTTGACATATACGAGGGTATTCGCCGTGCCGAGATCAATGGCCATGTCTGCAGAAAGAATTCCAAGAAGGCGGGAAAGCATAAAAAAACGCATTTTGAGAAAAAAATCTGTTTCTTTTATAGCACAGCTTTTTCAAATCACATTAACAAATTATTAACTTTTGTAAGAATTCGCTTTTGGCTTTTGAGAGGAAAATTTTCAGAAAAAAAGGGGGCGCAAGATCACTCACGCCCAGTTATCGTTTAAAATATTATTATTAAAAAAAGTTAGTTTTTTTCACCAAATTGCGTATTAATAAGGCGGAATCTAAAGCAAGGATATGCTGTTGCAATACTCCCCTCATAGTTCAGCCCATAAGGATACTTAACAAACAACCCATAAAAGTATTTATCCTCAGGAATAAACTGAATATGCATTTTGTTCTCTTCATTACCCGAGTCCCAGGTCACTTTTGCACCATACTGCTGCCCCTTGTCACTATCTTCCTCGTCACTTTCCAGAGGATTGAGAGTCAACACTGTATCTTTAGCAAGCAACACATCTAAAATAAATTTTCCAATTTGCTTTTCACCAAATCCAAAAGCCTAGGAGTTCGATTTTTCTATTACAAAGTTTTTTTGCTGTTCTAAAACTTTGTACTTTTTACCCTTACTATCAAGATTAAAGTTACTTATCTGAATCCCTTTGTCAGTTTTCTCGACTGTAAGAGAGTTTTCAATTTTTATTCCATCTTCGAAGGACGCATTGGGACCTTCGTTGTTCATAATCATAAAGACATATTTTGTATTATCTTCTTTATTTTCTTTAATAATGATCTCTTCCGAAGCAAAGGCGGAAGAAGAGAGCGTTTGCCCAGAAAGTGCTGCGACTAGTAAAAAAAATAGTTTTTTCATGTTTAAAATCCTTTTTTTGTTCTTATAATTACTCTTTTTGCAACAAAAAAGGAAATTTTTCTACTCTATTTTGCTTGTTTTTAAAATAAACAATTCAAGCTCAGCTTTTATATCCTCAAAAGTCAAATTCTGAAGGTCTTCGGCTGTTTTATGGTAATAAAGTGGCCCACGCGCGCCCACTTGCTCCGCAGGTGGTGCTTTTTTTGAAAAAAGAACAAACACCGGACACAGACTTGCCGCCGCCATATGAATGGGCCCTGTGTCATTTCCCACAGCGAAGGCCGCATTTTGACTTAAGAAAATAACCTGCTCAAGAGACGTCTTGCCGGTAAGATCAAAAATTTTTTCATTCGCCCGAAGGAGTGCGTGATCATCATCCTTTCCCCCAATCACAACAACGTCATAGCCCTTTTCAGTGAGCCAGATTGCAAGCTTTTGATACTGCGCAAGAGGCCACTTTTTAGCGCCGTGAAAGGCATTGGAAGCATTCGGCACCATTAATGCGTAAGGTTGAGAAAGGCCTTCAATCGTTATTTTTTCTCCAAGACGGCGAATATCAAGGGGGGGAAGCTCAAGATTCACTTTGCTTAAAAGACGGGCAAACCGCTCCATGGGATGCTTTTTAAAATAATGATCCTCCAGGCAATAAGGACTGCATTTGACATGCCCAACCCACTCAAAAGATCGTCGTGCAACCATTTTAAACGCATAAAAATAATAGTGTGTGCGATTCACCATCTGAAGATCATAAACATGCGTAACCTCAAGATTGCGAAACCAACTCAAGAGCTCCCGCCAGGCCGATAGATCAAAAAATGAAAACCGCGGAAAAGCAACTACCTCATCAAAATATCCTAATTTTTTTGCAAAATCCGCAAAAGCAGGCGTTGTGAGGAGTATTTTTTTATCACGCCCATGCCTTTTGCAAATCGCACTAAACGCAGCATCCGCAACAATAAAATCCCCAAGTGCACCCAACTTAATCACAAGAATCGTCATATCAAAAGCACTCTTTTCGATCATTTTTTTTATTTTTTCCTCTCCATGAAACATAAAATCTGTGCCAAGTGCAAATGCAAAACGCTTCATCCTTTAACGCATTCTTCATAAATTTAGGGTACACTGTGTCTAAAGTGACGGAGGAAATGAAAGAAAGAGGCGATCCATGCATAAAAAAGTTTTTGCCCGCCATGATCATTTTTTTGAAAACTCAAAAGATCAACATCTTTTTTTGCGCTTACGCGAGGTCGCCCCTGAAAGTGATGGTAGAAATGCTCAAGCGATTTTGTTCGTCCACGGTGCGATTATGCCAAGTGTTCTTTTTGATATTCCGGTCCAAGACGCTTCGTGGTTAGAATTTTTCGCCCATAGAAATTTTCATGCCTTTGCCCTCGATCTTCAAGGTTATGGAAGGTCGACAAAGCCTCCCACCATGAATTTACCTGAAAAAGAAGTCGCCCCTCTTTGCACCCACGAAGACGCTCTTTCTAATATAAGTGACGCGATTCACTACATCCAATCACGCCTCCACATTCATCATGTTGTCCTTGTAGGCCTCTCTTGGGGCAGTGTGCTGGCCGGAAGTTTTACCCATCGCTATCCCCATCTTGTGAGCCACCTTGTTTTGCTTGGCGCTGTCTATTCTTACCCCAATCCCTTGTGGTCGATTCTGCTCGATCCAACGGATCCCAAGAAACTTATCTCTAGCTTAGGCGGCTACCGTGTGATCTCTAGAGATATTTTAAGTGCGGCTTGGAACCGTGAAATCCCTGAGGCTTTTAAAGATATATGGCGCACACCTTCTGTCTATCATGCGATTGAAAAAGAAATCTTGCAAAGTGACATTGAGTGGGCGCAAAAGCATAATATTGAAGCGATTCGCGTTCCTTGCGGTGTCCTTCAGGATGTCTTGCATATTTATCATGAAAACCCGCTTTATCCCGCAGAGGAAATTAGTGCCCCCACACTGATTATAAGGGGCGATCACGACCTATCCTCCCACCCCAAAGATATGGAAAATCTTTTTAAAAAACTTGGAACACCGCGAAAAAGTTATGTCCAAATGGGCCACACGTCGCATTATGCTGTTGCAGAGCACAGGGCCCAGGAAATGATGAACATGACATTCGATTTTATTCAACGATAAAACGAAGCATTTTTTAACGATAAAACGAAGCATTTTTTAACGATAAAAAGCCCTCTCCCCTTGCAGAAAATTGCATATTTGATTAGAGTCAAAAGAGATTTTAATCGCATGGAGATCATTTACAATGTCACTCAAAGGTTCAAAAACAGAACAAAACCTCAAAGAAGCTTTCTCAGGGGAATCCCAGGCCAATCGTCGCTATCTCTACTTTGCTCAAAAGGCAGATATTGAGGGATACAATGACGTTGCGACTGTTTTTCGCTCCACGGCCGAAGGCGAAACAGGGCACGCCCACGGCCACTTAGAATTTTTACAAAATGTAGGCGACCCCGCCACGGGTCAGCCCTTTGGAAACACGGTTGACAATCTCAAAACCGCCATTGCCGGCGAAACCCATGAGTACACCGATATGTACCCAGGCATGGCAAAAGCCGCACGCGAAGAGGGTTTTGAGGAAATTGCAGATTGGTTTGAAACCCTTGCCAAAGCCGAAAAATCCCACGCAGGTCGCTTTCAACGCGCCCTCGAAACGATGGCGTAACCCTCACAATACAATGAAAGGGGAGGCCTCTCGCTCTCCCTTTTTCTTACCTTAGAACTCTCCGTAAAAAGCGTCGTTTCCACCCGATACCGTTGTTGTACGGGGGGTTGTGCGCGCCGACGGCTTTGTGGTTTTTGTGCTTGTCGCTTTTTTTCCTGAGCCTGTCTTTGATTTTTCAGTTGTTTTCACTCTTTTTTCTTGATCGCCCGTAGAGGTTGATACTACAGGTGATTCTTGAGCATTTTTTTGGTATCCGGTTGTTATATTCCCACCTGGAAGATGAAAGAAACCAAGAAGCGTATTCAGTTTTTGCGATTGATCTTTCAACGAGCCCACCGCTGCTGCACTTTCTTGAACCATCGATGCATTTTCCTGCGTGACTTGATCAAGCTGACTAATGGCTGTATTCACCTGATCAAGGCCCATTGTTTGCTCTGACGATGCATTGGCAATTTGACGAATAATCTCCGCAAGTTTGGCAGAAAGATCCACAATTTGACCGATACTATCACCCGCTTTGGAGGAAAGCTCAACACCCTTTTGAACATTTTCGCCACTGCTCACAATAAGTGACTTAATTTGTTTGGAAGCCGCCGACGCTCTTTGAGCAAGCGCACGGACCTCCTCTGCCACCACAGCGAATCCTTTACCCGCATCCCCCGCACGCGCAGCTTCCACAGCCGCATTAAGGGCCAATAAATTAGTCTGGAAAGCAATTTCATCAATCATATTGGTAATCTCTGAGATCTTATTCGACGATTCCTTGATTTCTTTCATCGCCTCAACTGTCATATTCACAATACTTCCGCCATCCTTAGCAAGTTTTTGAGACGTTTCACCCAGTTGACTTGCCTCAAGCACGTTGTCTGAAGTCATTTTAACCGTCGATGAAATTTCCTCCATAGACGCAGCTGTCTCCTCAAGATTGCTTGCTTGCTGTTCTGTGCGGGATGAAAGATTCTCACTTCCCTCAGAAAGATCATGAACGCCGCCATTAATAATAGACATAGCCTCTTTGATGCCGTAAATAGTCGATGTGAGTTTTCCAACCGTTTGGTTAATCGATTCTTTAATCGCCTTAAAATCACCTTTATAATCATAAGTGAGTGTCTGCGTTAAATCGCCGTTTGCCATAGCGCCAAGGACGCGAGAGGACTCCTCGATACCCTTTTCATTTTCAATTCGCATAATCGCCACATTTGTCACATCCGTTGCGAATTTCACAACCTTAAAAGGGCGGCCGTTCAAGTCAAGCAAAGGATTATAGGAGGCTTGAATCCAAATCTCTTTCCCATTCTTTCCAAGGCGTTTGTATTCCGCTGCTTGGAACTCACCCCGATTAAGACTCGCCCAAAAATTCCGATAATCCTGGCTGTCGCGGTATCCAGGCTCCACAAACATACTGTGGTGTTTGCCCTGAATTTCACTGAGAGAATAGCCCACAGCGCCCAGAAAATTCTCATTCGCCGTCACAATCGTCCCATCCATATTAAACTCAATCACAGCTTGCGATTTATGGATGGCCTGAAGTTGCGCATTAATATAGTTATCATTTTTCTTTCGGTCAGTAATATCCGTTGCGAATTTCACAACCTTAAAAGGGCGGCCGTTCAAGTCAAGCAAAGGATTATAGGAGGCTTGAATCCAAATCTCTTTCCCATTCTTTCCAAGGCGTTTGTATTCCGCAGCTTGGAACTCCCCCCGATTCAGGCTCGCCCAAAAATTCCGATAATCCTGGCTGTCGCGGTATCCAGGCTCCACAAACATGCTATGGTGTTTGCCCTGAATTTCACTGAGAGAATAGCCCACAGCGCCCAGAAAATTCTCATTTGCCGTCACAATCGTCCCATCCATATTAAACTCAATCACAGCTTGGGATTTATGAAGAGCAGCAAGTTTTGAGCGCATTTCTGCTGTACTTTGACCTTTTTTAAAAAATGAAAACATAAAAATCTCCTTTATTTTAAAAATTCGAATGATTTAAACGGCAATCTTATCTTCTAAAACGGTATTCCCTCCTTGAGAGAAATCGAGGTTCCCATCTTGGGGGAGAATATCCTCTAAAATGGCGTGAAGATTTAAAATTTCTACATTGCGACTATCAAGGCAGACGATCCCACTAATCACTTTGGGGCCACATCCTTGATCAACATGTTGGACAGAAAGAATATCATTCTCAAAGGTACTCAACATATCTGAGACAGAATCTGCTAAAATACCCACAGCGATTCCTCCCTCAAGCGACACCACCATAATCACATGCGCCTTTGAAATTGTTGTTGTGCCAAGCCCTATATAGCTTCTTAAATCAAGAATCGGTAAAACTTCACCACGCAGGTGAATCACACCACGAATATAATTTTGCGTATTAGGAAGTGGTGTTGTTTCCTCCCATCCACGAATTTCTTTCACAGAGAGAATATCAATGCCATATTCCTGGTTCTCGACCACAATCGTGAGGAACTGTCTTTTTTCCCCAGTATCCATGGGGTTATCTTGTTTGCTTTGTGCAGACGCGCTCATCCGACACCTCATCACTATTCCATACTAACAAAAAGTATGAGGTCTATTTCTTAAAAAGTTCTTAAGATGACAAAAAAAATCCAGGTAAAAAACCTGGATCTATAAAGTATAAAAAAATTTTATAAATAAAATTATTTAGTATTGCCGAAATTACCAAAACGCTTACTAAAGCGGCTAAGCTGTCCACCTTCCATTAATTTATGGCCGGCACCTGTCCATGCAGGGTGGGACTTTGGATCACTTTCTAATTGCATCGTATCACCAGGTTTTCCCCATGTGGTGCGCGTTTTAAAGGAAGTGCCATCAGTCATTGTGACCGTAATTTCGTGGTATTGTGGATGGATATCTTTTTTCATCGAAGGAATCTTTTTGCACTATGAATACTTAGGCTCACTTCTAAAGGATTTTCAGAAAAAAAGCAAGCTCTTTTCAAGGCATGCTTTCATAAAACGACTCTTTTTCTAGCTTTTTGAGCGCAAAGCGCCTAAAAGTAATCTATAAAGAGTTCTAGAACATCAGGCTTGTCCACCCTATGACCCCATCGATTATTATCCGTGGCGCCCGCGAACATAATTTAAAAAATATTAGCCTTGATATTCCAAGAGACAGATTTGTCGTGATTACAGGACTCAGTGGTTCTGGAAAATCCTCACTGGCCTTTGACACACTCTATGCCGAGGGACAGCGGCGTTATGTAGAGAGTTTATCCGCCTACGCCAGACAGTTTCTTGGGCTTATGCAAAAGCCTGATGTTGATAGCATTGACGGCCTCAGCCCTGCGATTTCGATTGAACAAAAAACAACGTCTAAAAACCCACGCTCTACTGTTGGGACTGTCACAGAAATTTATGACTATTTAAGGCTTCTTTTTGCACGGATTGGCATTCCCCACTCCCCCGCCACAGGGCTTCCCATTCAAGCACAAACCGTCAGTCAGATGGTAGACCGCCTTCTCGAACTTGAGGATAAAACAAAATTGATGATTCTTGCCCCCATTGCTCAAGGGCGCAAGGGTGAGTATAAAAAGGAATTCCTTGATCTCCGCCAAAAGGGCTTTACCCGCATAAAAGTCGACGGTGAGCTTTTCGAGATTGACGATGTACCCGCCCTTGATAAAAACAAAAAACACGATATTTTTGTCGTGATCGATCGTCTTGTGATCCAAGAAGGCGTGCAATCACGTCTCACCGAGTCCGTTGAAACAGCCCTTAAAATATCCGATGGATTATTAATCGCAGAAAACATAGCAACAGGTGAAACAATCACTCTATCCAGTAAATTTGCCTGCCCTGTCTCTGGGTTCAGCATTAGTGAAATAGAACCCCGCCTTTTTTCCTTTAATAGCCCTTTTGGAGCGTGTCCTACCTGCGACGGACTGGGTGTAGAGATGCAGTTTTCCGTAGAGCGCATTGTCCCCCACCCGCACCTTTCACTCAAAGAAGGCGCTATTGCCCCTTGGTCACGCGCTGAAGCAGGGAAGAAAAAATCATCTCCTTATGAATATTATACATACGTTTTAGAATCTCTCGCACGGGTCAAAAATTTTTCCCTTAATATCCCCTTTGAGGATCTGCATGAGCACATTAAAGATCTTATTCTTTACGGATCCAAGGGGGAAATTTTACCCATTACCTTTGATGATGGTTTTCGCAAATACACAACTCAAAAACCCTTTGAAGGTGTGATTCCGAATCTTGAGCGCAAATTCCTCGATAAAGATAGAGACCAATTTCGCGAAGAACTTACGCAGTATCAAAGTACATCTATTTGCCGCACGTGCGAGGGACATCGCCTTAAAACAGAAGCACTTGCTGTTAAAATTAATGGAAAGCACATTGGTCATATCACAGAAATGTCGATTGAGAACGCGTATCAATGGATGAGAGATATTCCAACGCATCTAACGCAAAAAGAAAAAGATATTGCGGATCGTATTTTAAACGAGATTCATAATCGCCTGCATTTTCTTAATAATGTTGGCCTTGATTATCTCACTCTTGCACGCGCATCCGGCACACTCTCAGGCGGAGAAAGCCAACGCATACGCCTTGCCTCGCAAATTGGTTCTGGTTTAACAGGTGTTCTTTATGTGCTTGATGAACCCTCGATCGGCCTTCACCAACGGGACAATGACCGTTTGATTGAGACACTCAAACACCTACGCGATCTTGGTAATTCTGTTATCGTCGTCGAGCATGACGCTGATGCGATTAAAGAATGTGATCATGTCATTGATATGGGGCCCGGAGCGGGTATTCACGGGGGGCATATTCTTTTTCAAGGCTCACCCGACGATCTTTTAAAAAATCCATCCAGTATCACAGGCGCGTATCTTAGTGGTCAGAAAAAAATTCCGATTCCCTCACGCCGTCGCACAGCCAAACTTGGACAATACCTTTCACTTAAGGGCGCTAAAGCCAATAACTTAAAATCCGTCACAGCCACTATTCCCCTTGGAACATTGACCTGTGTCACAGGCGTCTCGGGTGGCGGAAAATCCTCTCTTGTTATTGAAACACTCTACAAAGCACTGGCCCGCCACTTTTATGAGGCACGAGATATTCCAGGCATTTATGATTCCCTCGAAGGCATCGAATATATTGATAAAGTCATTGATATCGATCAATCCCCCATTGGGCGCACACCGCGCTCGAATCCCATTACCTATATTGATTGCTTTACAAAAGTCCGCGAATGGTTTGCGGGTTTGCCCTTAGCAAAAACACGGGGTTATCTGCCGGGGCGTTTTTCTTTTAACGTCAAAGGAGGGCGCTGTGAGGCCTGCGAAGGGGATGGCCTCATTAAAATTGAAATGCACTTTTTACCCGATGTGTACGTGCAGTGCGATCAATGCAAGGGCAAACGCTATAACCGTGAAACACTCGAGATTACTTTTAAAGATAAATCGATTGCGGATATTCTTGATATGACAGTGGACGAAGCGCTTGTCTTTTTTAAAGACCACCCAAGCATTCGCGATAAATTACAAACACTCCAAGAGGTTGGCCTTGGCTATATTCACCTCGGACAGCAGGCTACAACGTTGTCGGGGGGCGAAGCACAGCGTATAAAACTTGCCAAAGAACTCTCCAAACGGGCCACGGGTAAAACCATTTATATTCTTGATGAGCCTACAACGGGCCTTCATTTCCAAGATATCCACAAACTCCTCGAGGTTCTCCACCGCCTTGTTGACCAAGGCAATACCGTCCTTGTGATTGAGCACAATTTGGATGTGATTAAAACCGCTGATTTTATCATTGATATTGGGCCGGAAGGTGGCTATAAAGGTGGTCGCATCGTAGCGAAGGGAACGCCCGAAGAGATCGTCAACGTCAAGGATAGCTACACAGGGCGCTATTTAAAAAGTTATCTAAAAAGTTAAGGGGCAGTGTTTTTTGAGAGCACAGCCCCCTTTAAATTTATGCTAATTTTTAAAAAGTCTTTTCAGATTATAAAATGGGTTGTCTGATCCATAAACCTCGCCATTTTTGAGGAAAAAATTATGCTTATCTGTATCATATTCCTCATTCGCCTTAAAGAAATCATCGGGAGAAATTTTATAATCATTCACAACACTTATGATCACTTGTTTTAGAAGCTCATTTTCTTTTTCGTTACGTTCTTTCATAAGTTTATTACGCTCACCACGAAACTCCTCACCAAATTTATCACTATATGTTTCTTTGTTTTTATTTATTATCTCTGAATAATCTTTTTTGTTCTCAAGGTAGTTAAAACTTTCATTTTTTTTATCTTTCCACTTTTTCTCAATGATCTTTTTAATAAAATCATACCCTTTTTCGGATTGGATATCTTTTGGATCAAAATGCTCCTTCATCTCCTCATCATTAGAGTTCACTTTATAATGCTTTGACTCAGTCATTTCATCATCACTATCGCTTTCTATGGCGTCATAGGATCGTTTTTTGCTTGCTTCACTGGCATACGTTAAGCTTGGTAGCAGGTAGCAGGTAGCAGGTAGCAGGTAGCAGGTCAGCATAAGTATTTTTTTCATCAGAATATCTCCATTAGTTAACATTAATTATTTATCATTATAGGGAATAAACGTTAATAAAAAGTAAAAATCATTTACTGTCAACCTTTAAAAAAAATTAAAAAAATGAGGGAGAAGTGATTTAAAATGCTTTAGAATGGTTCCATTCATCCACTCTTCAAAAAGGATTATTTTTTATGCAAGGCCCTCTCGAAGTTGAGAAAAAATACCGTGTCACTAACACGGACACTATCAAAACATTTCTGCAAAATCTTCCCTTTGAAAAAGAGAAGCGCGTCGTTGATCATTATTTTGACACAAAGGACGGTTTGTTTTATCAGCACGGTATTTTCATCCGCGTACGCAATGATCTCTCGCTGGATATAAAATTTAACCCAGAGCACCTGAAAGAAGATGCGTCAAATACCCGGGGTGATCATGTCGTTTGCCACGAGTATAATATCCCCCTTCCTTTTTCAACAGTGTCTGAACAGACTTTTGAGGCCATTAACAAAGCTTTTGCGGGGCATATTTTTTTGACAAAACCCAATCCCTTTACCTTTGAAGCTTTTTTAGAAGAAAACAACCTGAGCACACTTGTTTTATTGGATAAAAAGCGCACGACCTATAGGACGGATACATTAGAGATTGCCCTTGATGAATTCAAAGATTTTGGCACATTTATTGAGTTTGAATCGAAGCAGACGCACACAACAATGGATGCTTTTTACCATGATGTTTCCCTCCTTACAGAAGATTTGAACATTGAACCCTTTGACTCAGGCTATGTGGAGTTAGCGCTTTTACAAACCAACGAGGCCTTGTACAAAACTGGAAAATACCTTATACACAAAACGAGTGATCACGCAAAAGCGGCCTAAGTAAAGATCTCACGATCAAGAACTAAGGCGCATTTTTGAGGAGAATAGCATTGTGGATGGTTCGATAGCGCATCTTTTGACGACGAATCTTTTGTCGCCCATGGTGCTTGCCTTTGTCCTTGGTGTATTTGCAACGTTTGCTAAAAGCGATCTTAAGTTCCCAGAACCTATTTACACGATTTTATCAATCTATCTGCTTCTTGCGATCGGTATAAAGGGCGGGGTTACGCTTTCCCACACACCTCTTAGCACCCTTGGGGGTCCTCTCCTTGCGACGCTTATTTTAAGCTTTATGCTCCCTCTTTTGGCTTTTTATAGTTTGCGCTTTTTTAAATATTCTAAAATTGATGCGGCAGCCCTTGCAGCACACTTTGGCTCTGTTTCTGTGATTACTTTTATTGCGAGTCAGGTTTTTGTTGAAACCATGGGCTACCCCTCGGATAAATATCTCACAGCGCTCTTAGCGATTCTCGAGGTTCCAGCCATTATTATAGCCCTCCTCCTCGCCCGCACCAATAATGCATTGCCCCTCGCCCAAGAAGTCAGTCGCATTTTGACGAGTAAAAGTATTTTGCTTCTTATTGGGGGCCTTGTGATTGGATTTCTTTCAGGGGAAAAAGGCCTTGAACGCATTGCACCACTTTTTGTTAACCCCTTTCAAGGAATGCTTGTGCTTTTTTTGCTTGAGATGGGCCTTGTCGCCGGACATAAACTCGTCGAGTCCCGCCGTGTTCCGCTCAGCCTTATTGTTGCAGGAGTTGTTTTACCTATGATTAATGGAGGCATCGGCGTGTGCCTTGCCAAGGCGTGTGGCATGAGCATTGGCACAGCGACCGTTTTCGCCACTCTTGCCGCCAGTGCATCCTATATTGCCGCCCCCGCAGCCGTACGTATGGCTCTTCCCGCAGCTAACCCTGGTTATTATCTCACGGCCTCACTCGCGATTACATTTCCCTTTAACCTCAGCCTCGGCATCCCGCTTTATCACAAGCTTGCCCTCGAGCTTTTGCATTAAAAAATCACCCGAGAAAAGTAAAATTTTTCACTCTTTATCTTTCTCAAAATCCTCAAATGTAATGCCGTTCTCTTTGGCAATCTTTTTAATTGTGTTAAACAAATCTTTCGCATTTTTTATCCCTTTTTCAGCAAGAGCTTTTTTAGAGATCTCAAACTCACCGCCCATTTCATCACCGTCTGTTGCATATTCTTTCTCAAATTCCTCATACACTTTTTTTGCATAGTCACTTGGAACATTTTCCTTAAAAAGATAATCATCCAAATACTTTGTCTCTGGCTTATCCACAAAAAAGAACCATCCCGAATCATCAATTCCCTTTAAAGTCATTCCTGCTGCTAAGTTTTTCTTTATCGAGGGATAGTTTATAGGATCAACTTTCGTATAAACACCTTCTGCATCTGTTCGCTTTTTTAACAACTGATCAATGCATCGGCGTTGTATTTTGGGCCCCCACCCTTTTCCTCTGTACGCTTTATTAATCTCTGATGCTAAATAAAACACCCGAGTTTCGTCTTCTGGGTTCAAAATAAACATAAATGTGCCAATCCAATTGCCCTCATTATCTGTCGCCACACAATTCGTCGTTTTATTGCTAACTTTGCTAAACTCAATCGTAAAATCATTTTTTTTCTCAGAAATGTTTTTTTCATCACTCCCCAAAGCCGCAGAGATCATTCCCCAAAACATAAAAAGCCATACGCTTATTTTTTTCATCCTCAAGCATCCATAAACTATATTTCGTTAGGATCACCTCCCAATCATCAAAGAAAATCATAAAGAAAACGTTAAAATATTTATAAAAAAAAGCTGACCCCCTCTTTTGAAAGGATCAGCTCGCACAGAACACAGTAATCATTTATTTTTTAGTTAAATCGCCATGGCAATGCTTAAATTTCTTTCCGCTGCCACAAGGACAATCAGCCGTGCGTTGAACCATTCCCCATGTGGACGGATCCTTCGGGTCCATCTTTGATGGTGCAGACGCTGATTTAGGCGTTGCCGCTTTTTTCGTTGATGTTTTTTTAGGCGCAGCTTCGGTTGTGTTTTTCTTAGCCTGAGAAGCATTTGCTGCCTTTAGAGGTTTGCGCGCAGCCGTTTTTGGTTTTTTAGTTACCTCTGGCATCATTTGAAGATCACTCAAAGCACGTGTCACTGAATTAAGTAAATGAGGTGCTGAAGGTGTCTTAAGTTCCTCGTCACTCCCTCCCCAATCTGGGAGAAGCTCTTCAAGATCAGACAAATCCATATCTGGAAGGAGATCTTCCAAGGATTTTTTCGATGTGTGCGACATATCAAAACGCATCAAAATACCTGTGACGTCCTCACGCAAATGACGAAGCATCGTATGGAAAAGATTAAAGGCCTCACGTTTATACTCATTAAGCGGATTATTTTGCGCATACGCACGCAAGTTAATTCCCTGGCGCAAGTGATCAAGCACAAGCAGATGTTCTTTCCACACAGCATCAAGAGTACGCAACACAACGGATTTTTCAGCATCGCGAAGGTGCTCTGTGCCACTCTCCACCTCTTTTGCCTTATACGCTTTGTCCACAGCATCCAAGAGACGCTCACGGATTTCTCCTTCAGAAACGCCATCAACTTCCACCCATTTTTTAATATCGAGCGTCAGGCTAAAGATCCGCTCTACTATTGCCTCAAGGCCGCTAACATCCCATTGCTCTGCCAATGTATCTGCAGGAATATGATCATTAACAAGATCCTCCACAAGCTCATGACGCATGGCATCAACCATCTCGGAGATATCATCCGCTTTCATAATTTCAAGACGCTGTTGATACACAATTTTGCGCTGATCACTCATCACATCATCATAGCGGAGCAAGTGCTTGCGAATATCAAAGTTACGCGCCTCAACTTTTTGCTGCGCACGCTCAAGCGCCTTGCTAATCCAGCCATGAGAAATGGCTTCCCCTTCTTTTACACCTAAACGGCGGAGCATCGAATCAAGACGCTCGGAGCCAAAAATGCGCATGAGATCGTCCTCGAGAGACACATAAAATTTTGATCCACCGGGATCACCTTGGCGCCCGGAACGACCGCGCAGCTGGTTATCAATACGGCGGCTTTCATGACGCTCTGTACCAATCACAAAAAGCCCACCCGCTTTTTTCACTGTTTCCTCATCAAGCGCATGCTGTGCACGAATTTCACGCTCACGCTCAGCGCGCAATTGCTCATCCTCAATGCGTGAAAGCGCATGCTCTAGTTGCATATCGAGGTTTCCACCCAGTTTAATATCTGTACCACGCCCCGCCATGTTCGTTGCAATGGTTACAGCCCCCGGACAACCAGCTTGAGAGATAATCAAAGACTCTTGCTCGTGTTGGCGTGCATTCAAAACCTGATGGGGAATTTTCTCTTTTTTCAAAAGCTCAGACAAGACCTCGGACTTTTCAATGCTAATGGTACCGACAAGCAGTGGCTGATGTTTGGCATGACGCTCTTTAATCAGTTCAATCACAGCAGCATATTTTTCACGCGCTGTCAGATAAACATCATCCTCCATATCCATACGAATCACAGGAACATTCGTTGGAATTTCTGCAACGTGGAGTTTATAAATCTCCTCAAACTCTGCAGCTTCTGTCATGGCCGTACCCGTCATACAACCTAGTTTTTTATAGAGACGAAAATAATTTTGATAGGTAATCGACGCCAGTGTTTGATTTTCCATTTCAACATCAACACCTTCTTTTGCCTCAAGCGCTTGGTGCAATCCATCAGAATAACGACGCCCATCCATCATGCGCCCTGTGAACTCATCAATGATCACAACCTCGCCATCTTTGACGATATAATCCACATCCCGCGCAAACATATGGTGAGCACGCAATGCTGAGTTCATATGGTGGACAAGACTAATATTTTGCACATCATAAAGGGTTTCACCACGCAGCATACCAGAATCTCTAAAAAGATTTTCCATGCGCTCCATACCCGCATCCGTCAACATCACTGTGCGTTGCTTTTCGTCTTTTTCAAAGTCCCCTTCAACCAAATTGCGAATCAGCACATCCACTTTTTCATAAAGATCGGAGGAGTCTTCTGCAGAGCCAGAGATAATAAGAGGGGTACGTGCTTCATCAATAAGGATACTGTCTGCCTCGTCCACAATCGCGAAGTTAAAAGGGCGCTGCACCATCTCAGAAAGGCGAAACTTCATATTATCGCGCAAATAGTCAAAACCAAATTCGTGGTTTGTTCCATACGTCACGTCTGCAGCATAAGCGTCACGACGTTGACGATCACTAATACCATGCACGACACATCCTACGGTGAGGCCAAGAAAATGATAGAGTTTCCCTGCCCAGGCAGAGTCACGCGAAGCCAAATAGTCATTAACGGTGACAAGGTGAACGCCTTCGCCTGATAAAGCATTCAAATACACGGCCAGCGTTGCCACGAATGTTTTACCCTCACCGGTTTTCATTTCAGAAATCATGCCCTTGTGCAAGACAATACCACCCACCATCTGCACATCAAAAAGACGCATGCCATACACGCGCTTACCCGCCTCACGCACAACAGCAAAGGCCTCGACAAGAAGATCGTCCAGCGTTTCGCCTGCCTTCAAACGCTCCTTAAACTCAGCGGTTTTTCCTTGCAGCTCTTCATCGGATAGCTTCTCAAGCACAGGCTCAAGGTCCTTAATCTGCTCTACTGTTTTTTTCGTTTTTTTAAGAAACCGATCATTAGCGGATCCGAAGATGGTCTTTAGAAGATGAGATAACATTAAATAACGTCCTTTGAATTTTTGTTGCTTCTATGTATCAAAATAGAAAACTATTTCGCTTGAGGTGCTTTTTCCCTCTTGCCCTTATCTTAATTGTGTCCTAGAAAAGACTCAATGGTATTAATATTTTTAACAAAGGAAATCGACAGATGCGAGCCTTTTTATCATCATCGCCCATTTTAGCTCTCTTTTTAACCGTAGCTCTCCCCTTCTCACTTGCAGGTTGCAATGAGGAGAAAGAAAAGAAATCCACAGACACTCAAAAAGAATCCACCACAAAAGCAAAGGCTGAAGCACCTAAAACAGATGAAAAAAAATCTGTAGAAGCTAAACCTGCAGAAGCTAAAGTTGATGCTAAGAATGAAGCGCCAAAAGCATCTGGTCAAAATTTTAAACTTGACCAAGACGCGGATGAGCCTGCTCTTAAAACCCTCGCGAAGCTTGATCCAAAGCAAGTTGTTGCACGCGTTGAAGGTGATGAAATCACTGTTGCTCAGCTGATTGATGCGCTTAAAGCAGCCCCCGATCAAGTGAGGGCTCTCCCCCTTTCGAAAGTTTATATATCCATGGTCAAACGCCTTCGCGATATGCGCGCCCTTGTGGATGCCGCCAATAAAGCGGGCGTTGATAAGATTCCCGAGGTTCAAAAGAAAATGCAAGAAGCCTCGGAAGCTGTCAAAGTTAAATATTTCGTTGATGAAAAACTCAATGCAAAAATCACACCTGAGTTTCTCAAAAAGCAATTTGATGAATTCATGAAAATCTATAAAAAAGACGGAAAATCCGAAAAAGAATTCCGCTTGATGGTCACCATTGTCAAGGACAAAGCCGCAGCCGAAGCCCTGCTTGCACGCGCCAAAAAAGGTGAAAAATTCGAAGATCTTGTTGCCCTTTCCACAGATGATAAAGTTAAAGAAACAAAAGGAGAGCTTGGCTATGTGCGCTTTAGCGAACTCCCCAAGGATCTTGCTGAAAAAATCCAAAAAGCGGCTGCGGGCGTTGTCATTGATTCTGCCGTTGAGCTTGGCAAGGATAAATGGGCTGTGTTCAAAAAAATGGATCAGCGCGATGTCCCCGATCCAACCTTCGAGGAAGTAGCGCCTGACCTTAAAAAAGTTGTGATGCCACAGTTCTTTGCCGAGGTATTGACCGATGTTCTTAAAGATACAAAGTCAGAGCTGATTGATTACAAGACGGGCTTGCCTATGGATGAAAAGGCTGAAGAGGCAAAGGCAAAAGCAGCCGCCGAAGAGATGGCTAAATCTCAAACAACTGCGGACTCCGCATCAACAGAGGCAACAGCGCCTGAGTCAACTGCATCTTCTCCAGAGAAAAAAGCAGAAGCGGCACCTGCCACAGAAGCCAAAAAATAGTCATCAAAGAAGGCTCATCCCCTCAGAAAAATCTCAGGGGATGGGGATTTTTATTTTTTACCAAGAATTTTTCCTACTTTTTCTTTGAATTCTTTGTTTAGATTTTTTATTTCGTAAATCTGTTTGAGTGCATCACCCACATTTTTATTCAAAAGCCTTTGCTTTTTCTCCTTATAACGAGGATTATTGTTATCCCCTCCAAATAAATTTATCACAACAGAGTACTCAGGATTTTTAACCGATTGGTTCGCAGCCTCCTCAAAAAGCTTCACAAAATTGACATCATCAATACCCTTCACATCACTGCCTGTGACGACGTTATAAAGCTCTACCACCTTGTCATTGGGGATGACTTCAGTCCCCTCAAAAAACTTAAAAATCTTTTTCTTTCGCTCAATCTCTTTTTTCTCTTTATCTTTCTCGTTGTCTTCTTTTTTATTCTTTAAATCAATGATATTTTTATTTTTGTTCAGATTAAGATCTTTTTCATCCTCCTCATTCTTTTGATTTTCTTCTTTCTTCTTCAGTGTTATTTTTCCCTTATAGTTGGAAAAAAGGGGAACATCACCGCTTGCGTAGACACCTTGCGTCATAAGCAGCACTGCAAATGAAGTTATTATTTTTTTCATGGGTAAAACCTTCTCTTTATTTTTGATTATCTCTACTTTGTTCGTATTTTTATTCTAAACGTTAAAAAGTTAATAAACCATGAAAAACGCTAAAAAACGACAAGAAGCATGCTTTTAAGATAAACTTAACACTTGGCAAGTTATCCTATTTCCTATATAAACAAAGTCATCGGGGCGTAGCGCAGCCTGGTAGCGCGCCTGCTTTGGGAGCAGGATGTCGTAGGTTCAAATCCTATCGCCCCGACCAAATCCTATGGAGATTTTTTATGCAAGATGTGCGTCTCTATCAACCCTCCAAAACAGCAATGCAATCAGGAAAAGCAAAAACACATGGCTGGGTTTTAAAAAGCTCCCACCCTGAGTCTCTTTTTAGTGATAACGTTATGGGCTGGACAGGCACGACAGACACAGCCTATGAGGTAGATATACGCTTTGATACCCTTGAGGAAGCGATGATTTACTGCAAAAAAAAGAATCTTACCCCCCACATTATTACAGAGCCTTTCAATGCACCTCCCCCCAAAAGCTACGGTGATAATTTTACCAAAGGCTATAGGTATTAGACATTCATGACATCCTTTCACTTTCATTATACCCCCTCTGGGCACGGGCGCGCACGCCTTGGAGAAATTCATACACCCCACGGTGTGATCAAAACGCCAGCGTTTATTTTCTGTGCCACAAAAGCATCAATTAAGGGCGTCACGCCCTCGATGATGAAAGAAGCGCACACGCAAATTATTCTCTCCAACACCTATCATCTTTTTCTTCAGCCAGGGGCAGACATTGTTGAAAAAGCCGGTGGTCTTCATAAATTTATGGGATGGAATGGGCCCATGCTTACGGATTCTGGTGGCTTTCAGATCTTTAGCCTTGGCCATGGTTCTGTCAGCTCAGAGGTCAAAGGAAAACGCACAAACCTTCGCCCGAAAACGCTTTTAAAGATTACCGAAGAAGGAGCCACATTTCGCTCCTATATGGATGGGAAAATTCACCTTTTGACCCCTGAAAAATCCATTGAAACACAAGTCAAATTGGGCGCTGATTTGATCGTAAGTTTTGATGAGTGCACGCCTTTTCATGTGGATAAAAATTACACGGCCCGCTCCATGCGTATGAGTCACCGCTGGGGGATGCGCTCCCTCACGGCTTTTAATGATCTTAATACGCAAGGAAGTCAACGTCTTTATGGTATTATTCAAGGGGGTGTGTACGAGGATCTTCGCAAGGAATCCTGTGATTTTGTGAACACCCATGCTTTTTTCGGTCATGCCATCGGAGGGTCTCTTGGCGCAGATAAAGCACAAATGTATGACGTTGTGGAGATGACAGCCAAAGAACTTGATCCAAGCCGCCCCATTCACCTTCTTGGCATTGGGGGTGTCAAAGATATTTTCAAAGGTGTCGCACAGGGGATTGATACGTTTGACTGCGTCCACCCGACCCGCCTCGCCCGCCACGGCGGTGCACTTGTGAAAACAGAGAATAATACGGTCAAAGGGCGCGATCACATTAATTTAAATAATGGTTGGTGCAAAAATGATCACACCCCCATTGAACCAGACTGCGCCTGCAGCACGTGCACCCACTTCTCAAAGGCTTATCTTCATCATTTGCTCAAAGCACAAGAGCTTCTTGCTCATACACTTATCACGGCGCATAATGTGTTTTTCATGAATCGTCTTATGGAGGCTGTCCGCGAAGCTTTAGCAAGCAATGCCCTCGACAGGATTTATCCTACTTGGGTTAATGATTAGAATTTGACTCATGATCTGCCCAAGACTTGAGCTATTTTTATGGCCGAGAGAACGTGGGGAGAGTCAGCGCGTTTTTACCTCCATCTTTGGACACAATTGAATGATCCTCACTGGGAAAATAAGAGGCTTATACTCACTCACTATACGCAGAGACAACGGGGTGAGGCTTTTTGTTCCAGATCCTTTTCTAGATTAAAACAGATGATATTCTATTTTTTATGAGCGCTCCCCAATATGATGCGTCCCACGCTTTTGCGCAAGCTCAACCTGCATTTGACGGTGTGCTGCGGCTTTCATTTTTGCATCACTCAATGTGTCATAACATTTAGGGCAATGCACACCCTTTTTATAATGAACAGATGCACGGTCCTCTGCAGAGAGAGGCCAACGACAGCCATAACATGTTTGATAGTCCGTCAGCTCTAAATCGTGAGTTACAGCAACCCTATGATCAAAAACAAAGCAGGCCCCCTCCCAAAGACTTTGTTCTTTTGGAACATTTTCAAGGTAAGAAAGAATCCCTCCCTTCAGATGATAGACCTCTTCAAAGCCTTGCTCTAGCATATAAGAGGATGCTTTTTCACAACGAATACCGCCCGTACAGCACATAGCAACACGTTTGTGTTTTTGAGGGTCCAGATTTTTTTGCACATACTCTGTAAACTCACGAAAAATCGTTGTTTTAGGATCGATGGATCCCTTGAACATCCCAATTTCACACTCATAATCATTACGTGTATCGATCACAAGAACATCAGGATCTTGGATCAGTTCATTCCACTTTTGTGGATTCACATAGGTTCCCACTTTTTTTAAAGGGCTAATCCCCGGCACACCCAGCGTCACAATTTCTTTTTTCAACAACACCTTCATGCGATAAAAAGGCATTTTCTCTGCAAAGGATTCTTTGTATTCAAGGCCATGAAACCGCTCATCCTGCATCAAATAGTGATGAATTTCCTCAATGGCCTCTTTCGTCCCCGCAATGGTTCCATTGATTCCCTCCTCCGCAAGAAGAAGACTCCCCTTGATCCCAAGACGCTTGCAATTGCTCAAAAGAGGGGCTCGCAAATCTTTGTAGTCAGGAAGGCTGATAAATTTATAAAGGGCCGCAACCGTAATAGAAGACATTAATTTGAATAATATAGAAAAAGTTGAAACTGCTCACCACTTTACACAAAAAAAAGAAAAAATGCAAAATGAAGACACTGCTTTGCATTTTTCACGAAAAAAACGAAATGACACGAAATAATTTCCCTTTTTTGAAAGATTTCTGCGGATTTTAGTCATGTTTTTTTATATTTTCTCCCGTTTTTCCATGAATTTTTCGCTTTTTTTATATTTTTTATGGATATTGTGCTCATTCCCCTTAAAAAAGCGATTTTTCGCCCATTTTTTCGTGGTATTTTCCACTTTGAAGCTATAATTGTTAGGAAAAACACGCTGAATCCTATGAAAAAAGCGATTTTTACCACTTTTTTTCCCATCATTGAGGCGATTTTCGGGATAATTTTGCTATTTTGACACGAAATTTTTCGTTTTTATACGCGTTTGCACATTATTTAAGCGATTTTTTCACGAAAAAAGTGATTTTTCGCCCATTTTTCTGTATTTTTCATCGAA
>JAKBAR010000067.1 GCA_021808925.1 Pseudomonadota bacterium
TTATCTTTTTAAGAGACGTATTTTTGAGGCCTTCACTCAAAGTCTCCATCCCTGCATCCTTAAGGTCGTTAAGTCCGAGATCCAATGTCTCAAGATCTTTATTATTCTGGATGATCTTGGCGATAAAAGGAGCACTCTTATCGGTGAGCTTATTCGAATATAAACGTATCTCTTTAAGAGACGTATTTTTGAGGCCTTCACTCAAAGTCTCCATCCCTGCATCCTCGAGTTCCTCAAAAGAGAGATTCAATATCGTCCCATTTTTTTCGGTATTCTGCCCAATCAGCTGTTTTATTTTCTGAGTCTCCTCCTCACTCCCCATCACAGGAGAAAGATTAAGTGCTACCCCCCCCATATACATGATTGACATTAGTGTCACGATCTTTTTCATAAAATATTCTCCATTAATAATTGATACTACATCTTTATAGATGACAGAGAAAAGTAAAGAAAGGGTTAAGAGGGTGAGGAAGAAAATTTTTGATGCTGCGTTTTGCTCTTTTTGAGCCTGAAATTCCTCATCTTAGGGAAAAAAAGTGTGTGGAAGGAAGTGACAAATTTATGAGATACTCGATGTTTCATCATGAGGGAGAAAATTTTTGATGCTGCGTTTTGCTCTTTTTGAGCCTGAAATTCCTCAAAATACAGGGACACTTTTGCGCCTTGCAGCGTGTCTTAATGTCGGTGTGGATATTATCGAGCCTTGTGGATTTGTATGGAATCATCCCTCTTTTAGGCGGTCTGTGATGGATTATATAGACTATGTCTCTTACGTGCGACATGTGGATCTTGAGGCTTTTACAGCCTCGGCAAAGGGGAGGATTATTCCGGTGATCGTATCCGGTCAAACGCCTCTTTATGACTTTTCTTTTTTGCCAGATGATATTCTTCTTTTTGGAAAAGAAAGTACAGGTATTCCACAGGCACTGATCCAGGGAATGCCCTCTCTCTGCATTCCTATGCAAGGGGGGTGTCGTTCGCTGAATCTTGCGTTGGCAGCGACTATGGCGATATCTGAGGCTGTACGACAGGTAGCGTCGTGATTTCATCTCTAAAATTTCCACTTGATGATGCAAGGGCTTTAACTGATTTTTAAGATTTTTTGTGTAGCCTCAGAGATAGTGAATAAAATTGTTAAAAAAAGCGTGAGTACAAATTATTATCTTCACACGAGTGAATCTGTCTCGGCGGGGCATCCTGACAAAGTATGTGATCAAATTTCTGATGCAATTGTTGATGCCTATTTACGGGAAAATCCCTTTGCTCATACGGCGATTGAGACGCTTGCAACAACAAATCGCATTATTCTTGCGGGAGAGGTCAACGGTGCGCCCGTGCCACCTCACAATCTGGAGAACATTGTTCGCCGTGTGGTTGAAGATATTGGCTATGATCAAGAAGGGTTTAGTTATAAAAATCTTGAGGTTCACAATTATATCCATAGTCAATCAGAGGATATTGCACGGGGTGTGGGTGAGGGGGACAATGGCGATATTGGTGCGGGTGATCAAGGGTTAATGTTTGGCTATGCCTCTAATGAGACGGAGGCTTATATGCCTGCTCCCCTTTATTATGCCCATAAATTACTCAGGGAAATTCACCGTGTGCGCGTGACAGGCCATTTGAAAGAAAGTCTTGGTCCTGATGCCAAAAGCCAGGTGACGATTAAATATGCGGACCGTGTTCCTGTGGCGGTGGAGGCTGTCGTTCTTTCAACGCAACATCACCCTGATTTAACCACAGACGACGTTTATGATCTTGTCCTTCCCATCATAGAAGGCGCATTCCCTTTGATATGGGCAGAGAATCTTGGACAAATTTATATTAATCCGACGGGGCGTTTTGTCATTGGCGGCCCTGATGGGGATACGGGCCTTACGGGCCGCAAGATTATTGTGGATACTTACGGGGGGGCTGCACCCCACGGTGGCGGGGCTTTTTCGGGGAAAGATCCCACAAAAGTTGACCGTTCAGCGGCCTATATGATGCGGTATTTGGCTAAAAATATTGTGGCTTCGGGGGCGTGCGATCGTTGCACACTTGAGGTGAGCTATGTGATTGGGAAGGCAGATCCTTTATCGCTTCATATTAATACCCATAATTCTGGGAAAGTACCTCAAGAGCTTCTGCTGAAAAGCATTCAGCGTCATTTTGATCTGACCCCCAGGGGGATTCGGCGGTTTTTAAAACTTAATCGCCCTATTTATCAAAAAACGGCGTCTTATGGCCATTTTGGTCGAACACCCGAGGAAAATGGTTGTTTTAGTTGGGAAAAACTTGATTCTGTTGAGCTTTTTAAGGCGCTTCTTTGAGGGAAAAGGGGCGCTATGATGAAAAAGTTAAACGAAAAAGATCATTTTATTGCATCTTAACGCTATTCTTGTTAGAATCCTTTGGAGAATTCTGGCTATTGCTTTGATGCACGGCGTCAAAAGCTGCCATACTTTTAAAAACATCATTTTTAAATAGGTCAAAGTGTTTTGAGTGTCTTAAATAGAACTATCCTGCCGCTTCGAAAGCGAAAACGTTCCTAAGATTGCACTCATTTTTTGCCTAACTATTTTTTTGCAGGAACGTCATGGCCGACACATTTTTTAATCTTTTAGCTTTTCTCGATGACCTTTTTTGGAGTTACATTGGCTTTACCCTCGTAAGTCTTTTTGGTCTTTTTTTCACGATTAAAACGCGTTTTTTTCAATTTAAGGTCCTTGGCCAACTTAAAAAGACGGTGGTGGATCTGAATGAGGAAGCTAAAATCTGTACGGTGGGCACGCACCCTCTGCGTCTTTACTTTGCCTCTGTGGGAGGAATGGTTGGCCTTGGGAATATTGTCGGTGTTGTGACAGCGATTTTGATTGGCGGCCCCGGGGCATTGTTTTGGCTGTGGATTGCCTCTTTTTCAGGTATGTTGATCAAATATTCTGAGATTTATCTTGGCATGAAATACCGCGTTCCAAATAGCCGAGGCGGCTATGATGGTGGGCCGATGTACTATTTGGAAAAAGCGTTTGGTCTCAAGGCAATTCCTCTTATTGCTGCTGTTCTTTTGTGCATTTATGGCATTGAGGTATCTCAGTTTCTGATCGTTACTGACTCGCTCAGCCAGACCTTTTCTTTGAATAAAACCCTTGTGATTGGCGCTCTCCTGATTGCTGTGATCTATAGTGGTCTTGGCGGGATTAAGCGTTTGGCCAACATCTGTTGTGTGCTTATGCCGACGTTTATGATTATTTATGTTTTAATGTGCTTGTGGGTGATAGGGCTGAATGCCTCCAAAATTCCGGATCTTTTACGTATTGTTTTCGATGGGGCTTTTAATGGTCATGCGCCGCTTGGAGGATTTGTGGGAAGTACGTTTCTCATGGCCGCACAAAATGGTGTGTCCCGCGCTGTGTATTCAGGAGACATTGGGATTGGCTATGATGCCATTATTCAAAGTGAATCAAAGTCCCATTATCCAGAACGCCAGGCCCGTATGGCGATTTTCTCCATTATGACAGACGGGATTGTGTGCACGATGAGTATGATGGTCATCTTAATCACGGGCCTTTGGAATGTGCACACACCGATGCAGGCGTCCGAATATGTCGCAGCCGCTCTTGGACAATATTTTCCGGCAATTCCCTATTTTATGTCGATTTTCTTTTTCCTCGCAGGCTATACAACGATTATCGCGTATTTTGCGGTAGGCCTCAAAAGTGCGCGTTTCTTATGGCCGCGTCATGGTGAAAAAGCTTACTATGTTTATGCCCTTTTTGCTTTTCCCTTTTTTGCGTACTTTGATCAAAGCAAAGTTTTCCTCATGATGACATTTTCAGGGGGGCTTTTAATGATGATGAACATCGCGGGCATTGTTAAACTACGTAAAGAGATAAAATTTAAATAATCGCCCCGCTCTTAGGAAATCATTAACTTTTTCTGATCATACTGGGAGGTGGAAGAAATACATCCAAGAAAGTTGGGTGCGCAAAGGTTTCC
>JAKBAR010000002.1 GCA_021808925.1 Pseudomonadota bacterium
AATTTTTTTGCAAATAGAAAGCCCCAGACCTGTCCCCCCGTAAATACGTGATGTTGAGATATCCGCTTGCATAAAATCCTTAAAGAGACCAGAAATTCTTTCCTCAGGAATACCAATACCCGTATCGACAACTTCAACGTAAAGTTTTGCCTTATGCTTATTAACGGGTTTAAATTGTGCATTAATTTTTACACCACCTATCTTTGTAAATTTTATCGCGTTGGAGGCAAAATTAAGAATAATTTGCTGTAGCCTTGTACTATCACTAATGATTGTCTGAGGAAGGGCCTTATCAATATGATTTTCAAGATAAAGCCCCTTTTGAAGAGCACTGGGCTTGAGCATATCGATACTACTATCGACAAGATTTTGAAAGGAAAAAGGTTGATATTCAATCACAAGCTTTCCCGCATCAATTTTAGACATATCCAAAATATCGTTCACTAATTTTAATAAAAGATCAGCGGATTGTTTGATATTGCGCACATAGCGCGTTTGTTTATCACTTAAAGGTTCCTCAAGAATAAGATCAGATGCATTCATAATAGAGGCCAAGGGCGAGCGAAGCTCATGATTAAGGGTCGCGATAAATTTTGATTTTGCCTGAGAATTTTCCTTTGTTTCGCTGATATGTTGTCTTTCTTCGCTCACATCAAGGACAATTCCTGCAAAATGCTGAGCCATGCCCGCCTCATTTCTAAAAATACGTCCCTGAATACGCACCCAAAGATAATCCCCCGCTTTTTTCTTAAGGCGACACTCAAAAACCACACGCTCCTTATGGCTTTTGAAAGAATTAATAAGATCCCCAAGAACACGATCCATATCACCAGAGTGAAGATTTTCTTGAAAAAAGTGTTTGTTATCCCCCGAAAAATGCTCCCGCGTATAGCCCAAAAGCTGCTTCATCGGCGTCGATAGACTCATCCGCCCTGTAGGAATTGACCAATCAAAAAAACCATCAATGCTTTGCAAAATTGCGGAGGTAATCCAATTTGCACCATGTTTCTCTTCGACTTCTTTTATCATGGCCCTTCAGAGATTTTTAGTGATTGCCCTGTGCTCATTATCCCTCTAAAAAGTTAACAAACTCATAACATCATTCACCCCCCTCCCTTAACCCTTTCTTTACTTTTCTCTGTTATGTATAAAGACGGGTGATTAATCATTAACAGAGGAATATTTTTATGAAAAAGATATTGATACTGATGTCATTAATATCTATGGGGGGGGTAGCCCTTCATATTTCTCCTGTGAGGGCGAGTGATGAGGAGATGAATGAACTGAATCAGGCCATGAATCAAGTTAATCGTGAAAGAAGGGATATTGAAAAAATTCAAAAACTTAATAAAAAGATCCAAAATTGGAGCAATAATTCTTATACAGAATTTTTTGATTTGTGCTTGCTCGATACCTCTAAGCCCACTAATCTCACAATTTTTACAGACTGGTTGAAAAAGCATATTGAGGCAGCCGAAAAAATTTTGAGATTAGAAAAATATATTTCTGACAAAAATACGAATACTCTTAAAGATCTAATTAAAAACTGGAAGGATACGCTGAAGGATTTGAAGGAAACGGCTGAAATGTCTCCGCTTGACACAAAGATCAAAAACTTTATAAAAAATTCTGTGGTGGGTACCTATATTTCTGATTCTAAAATTATTATAAGTTTGTTGAAAGATCATATTGAGACAGCCGAAAGCTACTTAAAAATGGACGGTGTTTCCGAGAAAAATCAGAAAAACCTGACAAATAAAATTAACGAATGGAAGGACGAGTTGCAGAAAGAATATGAACGGCTTGACTCGAATAAAGATTAAAAGAGCTTTTTTTGTTGATTAAGCGAGGGAATGGCTTTTACGTCCACCGTGCCGTCAACGAGCTCCAAAACAAAGGGGGTGCTGTAACGCACGTCTGCTAAAGACGCGATAATGTCACCCTTGACCGTATGCGCCAGACAAAATCCCCGCGAAAGGGTTTTTTTATAAGACATATTCTCCAACGATCGCCCTACGTAATGAACTTTTTCCAAAAGGCCGCTGATTTTATTGTCAAAGTTTTGTCTAAGCTGTGCGCTGCTGTGCGTTAATTTTATTGTGGCAAGATCCATCATAGCCCTTGGCGGCTTTACGTCAACTTGTCCTAATTGCAAACGCTTTTGCACAAACGTGTGTTGAATACCAAACTGTAGACGCTCCCCCCAATCATCAAGTTTTTGCTGTTTATCGAAAAGATAGCGCAGAGGATCTTTAAGAATTTGCTCAAAGCGCTCAAGTTTGAGTGTTTGATGTTTGAGTATATTTTGCACCGCTTGATTCAGCCGTGTATATGCATCAAGAACTTTGAATCTGATATCGGTAAGAACGGGTGTGGCAAGTTCAGCTGCCGCTGTTGGCGTGGGCGCACGCACATCCGCCACAAAATCAAGAAGCGTAAAATCAGTCTCGTGACCGATGGCAGAAATGAGAGGAATCCTACTTTCAAAAGCTGCGCGCACAAGATTTTCATCATTAAATGCAAACAAATCCTCAAGACTACCTCCCCCTCTTGCGATAATTAAGACATCAGGGCGCAGGTGATCCTCCAAGGCATTCATGAGTCGAATCGCTTCTGTGACCTGAAGTGCTGCGCCATCGCCTTGAACAAGCACAGGTTTGATTAAAACAGAACACGGATAGCGTTCGCGCAAACGGTGCATTATATCCCGCAAAACGGCACCTGTGGGGGATGTGATCAAACCAATGCGTTTGGGAAAAGCAGGCAGCTTTTTTTTATAACGCTCCTCAAAAAGCCCCTCTTGGCGCAATTTTTCCTTAAGCTGCAGCAAAAGTTGCAGTAAAGCCCCCTCACCGCTTGGCTCAAAATGGGTCACAATCATCTGATACTTTGAGCGACCAGGATAGGTTGTGATCTTGCCATACGCAATAATCTCAAGGCCCTCACGCAGCAAATCCACTTGCTTTGTCCCCCGCCAACACACAGCATCCATCACAGCCTCTGTGTCTTTAAGGGCAAAGTAAATATGCCCGGATGTATGGCGTTTGAGGCCCGTGACCTCGCCTTTGACGCGAATGCCCGAGAACTGCCCTTCTACAACATCGCGCAAGGCCTTACTAATCAGACTTACCGAATAAATCGTTGGCTCTTCAGGAACAGGATTGAGCGTTGTCATCGTTTCAAACGGCTAAAAGATTACTGCGCTCATAGTGCCATTTCCATAGGCCTGATGACAAGGGTGCACAAAAAAAGCGGCAACACACCTCTAAGAGGTACACCACCGCTCAATAGTAATAGGCACTATTAATTCAGATCTATATCATCCTCATCTACTATAATATTATCCTCGTCACTTTCCGACCCTACATTTGAATCAACGCTTATTTCATCCTCGTCACTTTCTACTTCATCATTTTTAAATTTATTTTCGAGGTCTTTAATTTTAGTTTTATTGGAATTAACTTTTTTCTCTGAAAATTTTATAGCTCTAGTGGACAATTCTTTAATAAAAGCCAAATCCCCAAAACATATACTAGTAAAATTTAAAAATATAGCTATATCTTTTTCATACAGGTGCTTTTTAATATCTTCAAAACTTTGAATACCAGCAATTTTCTTAAGAGGCTTTACTCCTTCTTCTAAATCATTATTTTCCTTAAGAAGCTTTTCAATTTTTTCTTGAATTTTTTTTTGATTATCTGTTAATCCTTCATATTTACATTCTTCTATCTGGTCATATTTACGTTTAAGAGGATGTTCTTTCTCAAGATTTGACTCACTTCCGAAAGCAACACTTGTAAAAACGCTCAAAATAAAAATGTATTTAATCATTAAAATCTCATTTAAAAATATTTTTTAGAATATTTATATAGACCATTCAAAATCTAAAAACAAATTTTATTTTGCATTCTACATACCTAGCATCTTAAGGATTTTTCCTGTAAAAGTAAGGATATAGATTTTTTGTATTCTCTAAAAACGATTCTCCTTTGACCCTTCCGTTTATTCATTTGCGCCTCCACTCGGCCTATTCCCTTGCAGAGGGGGCTTTGATGATCAAAGCGATTCCAAAACTTTGCCTTGACAATGCCATGCCAGCCGTCGCCATCACGGACACGCATAATCTTTTTGGTGCCCTTGAATTTGCTATGGCGTGCGCCGACGCGGGCGTACAGCCGATTATTGGATGCCAGGTGAATGTCACAGCGACTTTTCAAAAGGATGAAACCAAGGCCAAATCACATCCCGATCACATGATTTTATTGTGTCAAAACGAGGAGGGATATC
Source organism: Pseudomonadota bacterium (assembly GCA_021808925.1). Lineage (GTDB taxonomy): Bacteria > Pseudomonadota > Alphaproteobacteria > Paracaedibacterales > JAKBAR01 > JAKBAR01. Next base: position 4,288 of record JAKBAR010000002.1, read on the forward strand.
TCAATCTTTTAAAACTCATTAGTCAAAGCTACCTTACGATTGATCCAACGTACCCGCCGCAAATTCATCACAATGATCTTTTAGAACATGCGCAGGGCCTTTTGTGTCTGAATGGTGGAAAGCGTGGATCTTTGTATCGATTGCTGTCCCAAAAACGCAACGATGACGCTTTGGAGGAGATCACTTTTTATAAAAATCTTTTTGGTGACCGCTTTTATATCGAGATTCAACGCCATAACACCGAGGACATTTTTGATTCTGAAGAGGAAGAGGTTGAGACGGAGCTTTTAAAATTAGCGGACACACACCATATTCCTATTGTTGCAACAAATGATGTGTTTTTTTCCGAAAAGACAATGCACAAGGCCCACGATGCTCTTTTATGCATTGCCGATGGTCGGTATGTCACAGAAAATGATCGCCGCAAGGTAACTCCTGAGCACTTTTTTAAAAACTCAAAAGACATGCATGCGCTTTTTTCAGATCTTCCAGAAGCCCTTTATAATACTGTGGCGATTGCAAAGCGCTGTCACTTTATGCCGAGTGGCCGCAAACCTATTTTACCTTCTTATAAAAGTAGCGAAGGCCGCAGTGAGGCGGAGGAACTTCAACGCCAAGCATATGAGGGATTGCGCGCACGTCTTAAAGATTTACCAGAGATTCCCCCTCACTATCAAGAACGCCTGGATTTTGAACTCAAGGTTATTGAAGCGATGGGCTTCCCCGGATATTTTCTCATCGTCGCTGATTTTATTCAATTTGCGAAAATCCGCTCTATTCCTGTAGGTCCAGGGCGCGGCTCAGGTGCAGGATCCCTTGTCGCGTGGGCGCTGACGATTACAGACATGGATCCCATTCGCTTTGGTCTTATCTTTGAGCGTTTTCTTAACCCAGAGCGTGTCTCCATGCCTGACTTTGATATTGATTTTTGTCAAGATCGCCGCGATGAAGTGATTGATTATGTCCGCGAGAAATACGGTCATGATCGCGTCGCACACATTATTACCTTTGGAAAACTCCAGGCCCGTGCCGTGTTGCGTGATGTGGGCCGTGTGCTGCAAATGCCGTATAATCAAGTCGATAAAATTAGCAAACTGATCCCCAATAACCCCGCTAATCCTGTCACTCTTGAACAAGCACTTGCCCTCGAGCCTGCGCTTGAGGAAGCCCGTAAAAATGATGAAACGGTGCGCGAACTGATTGATATGGGCACACAACTTGAAGGGCTTTACCGCCACGCATCCAAACATGCGGCAGGTGTGGTCATCGGTGATCGACCGCTTTATGAGCTTGTCCCCCTTTATCTCGATGAGCCCAAAGGTGTGCCCGCCACACAATTTAATATGAAATATGTGGAACTGGCTGGTCTTGTCAAATTTGACTTTTTAGGCCTTAAAACCCTGACTGTGATTGAAAAGTGCTGTGCACTTATTCGCGAAAAAAGCATAAACATTACGCCTGCAGAAATTCCCCTTGATGATCAAAAAACCTTTGAGCTTTTGCAACGTGTTGAAACAATGGGTGTGTTTCAACTTGAAAGCTCGGGCATGCGTGAGGTTGTGCGTAAACTTAAACCTGACCGCTTTGAAGATATTATTGCTCTTGTTGCTCTTTTTCGTCCAGGCCCCATGGATGATATTCCGCGTTACGTCGCGTGTAAACACGGTGAAGAGGCCGTCACGTATCTTCACCCCGCCCTTGAGCCGATTTTAAAAGATACTTATGGGGTCATGGTGTATCAAGAACAGGTCATGCATATTGCTCAAAAACTTGGCGGTTATAGTCTTGGCGCTGCTGATATGCTTCGCCGTGCCATGGGTAAAAAAATAAAATCAGAAATGGATGCACAGCGCGCAATCTTTACAAAAGGTGCGATCGAGCAGGGTGTCGCTCCCGATATTGCAAGCCAAATTTTCGATCAAATGGCAAAGTTTGCAGGCTATGGTTTTAATAAATCTCACTCGGCGCCTTACGCACTTCTTGCGTATCAAACGGCCTATCTCAAAGCAAACTATCCAAGCGAATTTTATGCCGCTTCCATGACGTATGATATGCATAATACCGACAAACTTAATGCGTTTCGTCAAGACATGGAGCGTCTTCAGATTCAACTTCTGCCTCCGGATATTAATTTTTCTCAAGCAGAGTTTTGTGTGGAAGAGACCACAAGCCCCTACAAGGGAGGCGTGCGCTATGCTTTAGCTGCTCTTAAAAATGTTGGTACCAGCGCTATGGAGTCCCTCACCCGTGAACGCGAGTTGAATGGTCTTTATAAAAGTGTCGAAGATTTTGTCCAACGCCTCGACCATAGCATTATGAACAAACGTCAGCTTGAGAATCTGATTGCTGCAGGCTGTTTCGATGCTTTGGAAACCAATCGCGCCATGCTCTACCACCATGCAGAGGCGATGCTGCGTTTTGCAGCTTCTCGTAAACAAGGCGCCACAAGTTCACAACAATCCCTTTTTAGTGCCGCTCCGACTCATCAATCCTTTGCGATGGAGCCTGTGAAAAAATGGGGCCCCCTTGAAAAACTTACCCATGAGTTTAATGCTCTTTCTTTTTTTCTCTCCTCCCATCCCCTTCAAATTTATACTAACCTTAGAAAATTGGGTGCGATAACATCGGATAAACTCTCAAATCTCAGTGATAATACGGCTATAAAGCTCGTCGGTGTTATTATTACAAAAACAGAGCGCACAAGCAAAAATGGCAACAAGTACGCCTTTGTTCAAATGTCTGATCAGCAAGGTGTTTTCGAGGTTGCCCTTTTTTCTGAGAACTATACAAAAGCACGGGATCTTCTTATTCCTGGCAAAGCCCTTTTTATTACTGCAACGTTGAGACAAGAGGGGGAAGGCTTTCGTCTGCTTGCGAACAGTGTGAGCTCTCTTGAGGATATTGTTCAAGATCTCACACACAGTCTTCGTCTTCGCGTGGATACGTCAACTTCTGTGCCGATGATGCAGGCTATTTTATCCGGCTGCGGCCAAGGGCAAACACGCCTTGTGATTCACATTGAGCTCGACAACATCCCCACACCTGTGCAGATTTATTTGCCTCAGCGCTATCATGTCACAGCAGATGTGCGCTCCCGTCTCCTTGCGGTTGATGGTGTGAAAGGTCTTGAGGATGCTGCTTAGGATTTTTATCTTTTTTTTCAAAGAAAAAGATTGAAACACAATAGAGTTAGCAAGCCATAAAAAAACTAAAATTCCAACGTTATGGTACCGTTTAAAGCTTTTTTTAAAATAGACTTGCAATCCGCTTTCATCACTTCAAGATCATCTTGCGTTCTTCCTTCCATACGTACAATAAGGTGATTTCCCGTATTTGACGCCCGAATAAGCCACCAACCTTTGTCCGTTTCAAAACGCACACCATCTTCCTCACTAAAAGATTTTTGTTGATGTATAAGATCTTTTTTAACACGCTCAACAGTTGCAAAATTCTCGCCCACCTCAACAGATAATTTAATCTCTGGCGTTGCATCATAGGAAGGCAGAGCATTATTAAGCTCATGCAGTGACATTTGCATTTCATCAAGCATTCGTAAAACGCGCAAGGCCGCATAGAGACCATCATCATAGCCTTTATTTTCATCTGCAAAAAAAAGATGCCCACTCATCTCCCCCGCAAAAAGGGCACCTGTTTCTTTCATTTTTGTTTTAATGAAAGAATGGCCCGAACGGGTCAAAAGAGGCACACCCCCATTTTTTTCAATAACTTCCTTAAAAATCATACTGGATTTAATATCAGCAAGAACCGTTGTCCCTGGTTGATTTTTTAAAAAATGCGCCCCTAAAAGAGTCACTAAACGATCTCCTGCAATCATCGCTCCTGTGTGATCCACAACGCCCAAACGATCACCATCCCCATCAAACGCAAAACCAATCGCACACCCCTTACTCACAACACACTCTTTCAAAAGAGCAAGATTTTTCTCCACTGTTGGATCCGGTTCATGACTTGGAAAATCGCCATTGAGTGTTTCACAAAGAAAAAAATGCTCGCCTGGGATATATTTTTTAATATAAGGTGCAAGCACAGACATGGCCCCATGACCAAAATCCCACGCCACACGCAACTTTGTAGCCGTTTTCGCAAGTGCCTGACGGGTATGCTGTATATAATCTTCGAATATATTTTTTGCATGATAGTGTCCTTTTTCCTCTGGAGAAGGGCACGCCGGCAGTGATGCAAACGCATGCAATGCATCACCACATATATTTTGCCCAAGGAGAAGAATTTTAAAACCATTATCCTGCTTAGGATTGTGGGACGCTGTAATTACAACAAGTCCTTCTATTTTCTCAAAAAACGAGGCGTAATAGCCAAGAGGTGACGGGCCTACACCAAAATCTAGAACGTGAATACCTTGACAAAGAAGCGATTCGATAAGGACTTTGTGAAGCGCGGGTGAACTATGGCGACCGTCGCGCACAATCCCCATGGTACACGTCTTTGAGGGATGATACCGCTTAAAATACGCTGCGATTTTTTGCCCTAAAAGAGTGGCATCTTGAGGAAAAAGATTTTCACCAAAGGTTCCGCGGATATCATAAGCACGCAAAATAGAAGGGTGAAAGGAAAGATCTGTCATACTTGAAAATGAAAAAAGGATACCATTGATATAGTATCCTTTTTAATTGTTTTGAAAGCGAAGAGAAACTTATTTCTTTTCCTCAGGCTTTGCTTCTTCAGCCTTAGGCTCTTCTTTTTTCTCTTCAGCCTTAGCGCCTTCTGCAGCTTTTTCATCTTTTTTAGGTTCTTCTTTTTTTTCTTTTTTCGCTTTAGCAGCCTCAAGCTTTTTAGCAGCAGCCTCAAGTTTCTTAGCAGCGCCATCAACGTTCATCGCCGCTTGATGGATGGTCCTAAGGCATGTTTGGTCTTCATCTGTCACATGCTTCATTGCCTCTGTCATTTTTGCAACAGCCTCGTTCCACGCTTTTTCAACGTCAGCTTTTGTCATCTTTTCCTGTTTGTTTTTGTGATGAACAGGCGCATTTATTGCGACAGGCTCGGATGTAGGCTGATCAGCTGGAACTTCTTCCTGAGTAGCGAATACGGGTGTTACAAGAGTTGCGCTTGTCAAAAGCGCTGCGAGTGTAAAAAGTACTTTTTTCATAAGAATTTAATCCTTCAGTTAGTGTTAAATCACATCAATAAAATTTTAACATCTTTTAATCCAAATGGAAGAGCTGTTTTCACACAAATCTTCCAACCTATGCTAAAAAGGTACAAGAAAATCCTTAATAAATCTTTAACGCCTGTGAGAATTTTAACCGTTATCCTCAATCATGACACCCCAGAACGCTTGGATAAAGGCCTTTTGCCACTCTTTCAAGAGCTTTGTCCAGAACTCACACGCAATCGCTTTCAAGACCTGATTCGACAAAAAAGCCTTTTGCATAATGATCATATTGTCCAGAAAAGTAACATAAAAGCCACACAGGGAATCTATAAACTGACACTGGATGACCCCAAACCCTCTCACATTATCCCAAAAGATATCGCGCTTGATATTCTTTATGAGGATGACGATGTCCTTGTCATTAATAAACAAGCAGACCTCACGGTTCATCCGGGCGCAGGCACAGAGGATGATACCCTTGTGAATGGATTGCTCCACCACTTTGGTGATTCATTATCAGGCATCGGCGGGGTTCAGCGCCCGGGGATTGTGCACCGCCTAGATAAGAATACAACAGGGCTTATGGTCATTGCTAAAAATGATTATGCGCATCAAAAGCTGAGTGAGCAATTTGCAGATCGCTCCTTGTCGCGCACATATATTGCTTTTGTTTTTGGCATACCTGTTCCAAGGGAGGGACGCATTGATAAACCCATAGGCCGTCACCCCACACACCGGCAAAAAATGACCGTTGTGAAGGAACCTTATGGAAAAAATGCGATTACTCTTTATAAAACACTTCAAAGTTGGGTCGTCGATGAGAAAAAAAACCTCAGTTACGCCAAAGTCCGCTGCACTCTTTTGACTGGCCGCACCCATCAAATTCGTGTGCATATGCAAAGTATCGGTCACCCCCTCATTGGCGACCCTCTTTATGGCAAAAAAACCTTATCTCAATCCTGGCCAGAGGTGATTTTACACTTTCCCCGTCAAGCCCTTCATGCAACAGAAATACGTTTTATCCACCCCCGCTCGGGAGAAACCCTCACCTTCACAGCGCCCCTTCCCTCTGACATGTCCATCCTACAAATGCACAATGAATAGAAAATCAAATTGTGAGGAGGGGCCGCATGCACTTTTTTTCTAATATAGAGCGCAAGGTTAACCCTTTCTTTACTTTTCTCTGTTATCTATAGAGATGGGTGATCAATCATTAACTTTAATAAAATGGAGTAATTTTATGAAAAAGATTTTAACACTAATGTCATTAATATCTATGGGGGGGGGGTAGCATTTGACCTTTCTCCTGTGAGGGCGAGTGAGGAGGAGACTCATGAACTGAATCAGGCCATGAATCAGATCAATAGTGAAAGAAGGGATATTGAAAAAATTCAAAAGCTTAAGAGTGAGTTTGATGAGAAAATCAAAAAACTCGAGGAGAACATAAAAAAGCTTGAAAAAGAAAACGACATTTGGGGAGAGAAGCACAGCGGGCTTTTGCAGGATATTTCCAAGCTTCACAAAAAACTCAAAGAAAAAGATGAGGAAATTGAACGCCTCACAAATAGCCCTAATAATATGCCCCCCGTGCTACAGCTCATCATGCTTACTCGCGATTTAAAGAGTCTTGATCTTGATAAGAAGAATTTAACAAACAATGACAGAGATACACTTGATCGCGTCTTTGGTAGGGTTGCTCATCAGTATCATTTTGAGATTTTTAAATCAATCTATGAGCTCCAAGACAAGCTCAAAGACACGATCTTGTTGGATGAAAAATCTCAGAAAATAGCGCAAAAATGCTATGATAAGATCTTCCAGTCTTTAAAGAAAACTTATGATGATGAGTCAACGAGCGAGAATCTCCGCTCAGCAATAGAAAATCTTTTTGAAAAGTACGAATATTTTTCTGATGAAGATAAGGATTAGTATTTACCTAAAAAAAGGGAGCGCAGCACGTATGTGCTCCCTCAATCCAAAAAAATCAGTCAAATCCCCCTTAAAACACTTTAAAGATAGCTTTATCCCTTAAATTCACCTATTTTAAGGACGAGTGCCCTTTGGCCGCCAAGAACACTCTTTTTTTCAAAAATTTTTAGGATACACCTATGTCTTTTCGAGCTAAACTCAGCCGCGTTGTTGATCGGCACAATGACCTCAGCACACTCATGTCTGCACAGGGCCTTGACCCTGCTGAATTCGCAAAACTCTCCAAGGAATACTCGGATTTAACGCCTGTGAAAGAAGCAATCTTAGAGCTTTTTGAGGCAGAAAAACAGCTGGCCGACCTTGAGGAGATGCTCAAAGATTCAACAACGGACCGTGAATTTAAAGACCTTGCCCAGCAAGAAATTCTTGACCTTAAAGAAAAAATGCCAACCCTCGAGCTCAATATTAAAGTTCTCCTTTTGCCCAAAGACATGGATGACGAGCGCAATGCAATTTTAGAAGTCCGTGCAGGCACAGGCGGTGACGAAGCGGGTCTTTTTGCCGCAGATTTGTTTCGCATGTATCAACGGTATGCAGCGCTTAAGGGATGGAAAGTCGATATTTTAAACCTCAGTGAAACGGGTGTAGGCGGCGTTAAAGAGGCTAGCATGTCGATTATGGGCAAGGGTGTTTTCGCCCGTCTTAAATATGAATCCGGTGTGCACCGTGTGCAGCGTGTGCCAGAAACAGAGGCCAGCGGCCGCATTCACACTTCTGCGGCAACTGTAGCTGTGCTTCCTGAAGCCGAAGACGTGGATATTCATATCGAAGAGAAAGACCTTTTGATTGATGTGTACCGTGCGTCAGGTGCCGGCGGACAGCACGTGAATACAACAGATTCGGCCGTGCGTATTACCCATCTTCCCACAAATACTGTTGTGACGTGTCAAGATGAGCGCTCTCAGCATAAAAACAAGGCTAAGGCCATGAAAATCTTACGCGCCCGTATTTACGAGGTTGAGCGTCAGCGCAAAGACGCAGAGCGTGCTGCATCGCGTAAATCACAAGTCGGCTCTGGAGACCGGTCTGAACGCATTCGCACCTATAATTTTCCCCAAGGGCGCGTGAGTGATCACCGTGTGAATTTGACGCTTTATAAAATTGCTTTGATTATGCAAGGTGAGGCATTAGACGAAGTGATTGATGTTCTTATCTCAGAAGACCAAGCGGCAAAGCTTGCTGATGCGGGTATTGATAACTAATAAAAAAAGGGGGAATACAGCCCCCCTCTCTTCAAAAACTAGTTTTTATTCAAAATAGTCCTAATATCATCAAAATCGTTGCCACTGTATTGTACAAATACCTTGATAGATATATCATCTGAAATACGATCACTTGAAATACGCGTCTTTTTTATGGAAAAATCACTCAATTCCTTTTCTGTTTGAGTAGCTATATATTGAAGACAACCTGGAACCTTGACCTCTTTGTTGTTTTTTCCAAGAATATAGTCTGCAATAGTCCAGCGATTTTCATTAAATTTTTGCTTACTTCGATATAATTTTCATTATCTTTACCAGTCAGAAAAACAATGGCAGGAAGCAACGTTTTATAGTCTTTTTCATTAATGACAATTTTCTCACCCTCACTTGCAACGACCTGCGTTGCGCCGATACACAAAGTGAGAGCGATGATAAGTTTCTTTAGTTTTGACATACTATTTTCCTTACATTACATATTAAAAGCTCATTGTTAGCACAAACAATAATTGATTAAAAATTATTCCCGGTGATAAGGATGCCCGTTAAGAATAAGCGTTGCACGGTACATTTGCTCCATCAACATACCACGCACAAGCATATGAGGCCACGTGAGCTTTCCAAAAGATAAAAGATGGTGACAACGCTGGCGCACACCATCACTTAAGCCGTCTGCGCCGCCGATGAGAAAACAAATATTTTTATAGGTTCCTAATTGCGCTGCCAAAAATTGCGCAAAGGGAATACTTGCATAGTCTTTCCCCTGTTCATCTAAACCTATGATACAGTCAGATTCCCTTATGTGCTTGAGGAAAAATTTTTCTTCTGCTTCCTTGGTCGATTGTTTCAGCTGGATAATCTCAACATGGCTAAGGCGTTTTTTATATTGCTGAAAAAGATCATACTCAGGACCGCTTTTAAGCTGGCCCACAGCAATTATTTTAAAAGGAAGGTGCAAGGTTTAGGCTGCCCACATTTTCTCAAGGTTATAACGCTCTCGAACCTCGGGACGAAAAATATGAACAACAACATCTCCGGCATCAATCAAAACCCAATCCCCTTGTTCCTCTCCCTCAATGGTTGCATAAATACCCTGGTTTTTAAGCACGCGCAGCAAATGATCGCCAAGCGCCACAACCTGACGAGAGACACTTCCCGATGCAATCACAAGAAAATCACAAAAACTTGCCTTTCCGCGAATATCGAGAGTGATTACATTTTGTGCTTTTTTCTCATCTAAAACTTTCGCAAGCATCTCTGTTAAGGCTTGAGGTGAGAGAGTTTGCTCTTTCTGCGACACCTCAAAAGCAAGTGTTTCTGTCATTGAAGAGAATCTTTCATGATTTATTTTTTCCACCCAGGTTAAACGTTTGCAACCTCAAGAGGCAAGAAAATTATGCCCATTCCTTGAAATTATTATCTAAAAAAGAGCAGAAAAAATCAATTTATCATTACTTTTTCTTTGAAACTACCCCACTTTTTTATGCAAAAAAGCATCCACAACTTTCGATACATAGCTCCCCTTGGATCCTTTGACAAAAACAAGATCATTCTCATGAACAGCATGCATGACAATAGGGATTAATCCCTCGGGTGTTTCTGAATAGCCACCTTTTTTCGCAAGAGGCAGCACATCATAAAGATATTTCATATCCGTCCCTGACGCAAACACAAGGTCGACACCAACACTATCGATCACAAGAGAAAGGGCTTTGTGATATTCTGGACTCCCCTGCCCTAACTCCTTCATATCGCCAAGAACAGCTATTTTACGCCCCTTTTTATCAATCGAATCAATTGCGCCTAAAACAGAAAGCCCCGCACGCATCGAGGATGGATTCGCATTGTAAGCGTCATCGATCAATGTTAAATACCCATTTTTAAAAGGCAACACATGCCTCAACCCACGTCCTCGAACAGGCGAAAAATCCTTAAAGAACGGCAGCGCATCCTCGATCGATAGACCAAAAGATTCAACCGCAAGAAGTACCGCTAAGGAGTTAAGAGCAGAATGTTCTCCCGGTATGCCTAAAATATATACGTAGGTTTTCTCACCTATTTTAACGGTAACTTCGCCCCCTGTTCCCTGATTATTGGGCTTAAACGTTAAAAGTTGCGCATAAGCCCCCTCTTGTTTGCCAAAAGTTTTAATATGTTCAATACTAAAAGAACGTGCTTTTTTAAGGAGAGTAGAGGTATGCTTTGTGTCATGGGGAAAAATCGCTGTACCATTTGAGTCAAGCCCCCGCATCACCTCAGATTTCTCCTCAGCAATCGCCTCCTCGGATCCCATTAAACCGATATGAGATTCCCCTAGACTCGTAATTATCGCAACATGGGGCCTTACCATCATCGTTAATGGCGCAATCTCGCCGGGATTATTCATGCCAACCTCAAAAACACCAAAGTCAGTATCTTTTTCAATGTGAGCTAAGCTGAAAGGCACACCAATATCATTATTGTAACTCTCCCGTGAGTATATCACTTTTCCTACTTTGCCCAAAATGAACGCAAGCATTTCTTTCGTTGTCGTTTTTCCAGCACTTCCTGTAATAGCAGCAACCTTTGCCTCTGTTTTTTGGCGTGCAAAAGCAGCCAATTGCTCCATTGCTTTTCGCGCGGAGGGAACAAGAATTTGTTTTGCTGCGGGAATGTGATCTTGGATTTTTTCAACAAAAACAGCTATGGCTCCTTTGTGAAGAGCCTCACTCACATAAAAATGACCATCACTATTTTCACCTCTAAGCGCAAAGAAAAGATCACCTTTTTTAACTGTGCGGCTATCAATCGAAATCCCTGTACATGGCTGAGAAAGACTAATCCCACTTATATTCAGAGCTTGTTCAATCTCTTTTGATGTCCACATAGTGCACTTACTCCCTTTGTTTTGATAAATTACAAAAAAATTTTTCTAATTTACGTAATGTATCCTAATTTTCAGGATTTGATAACACTTATGCGCACTCTTGTGCACAAAAAAAACCCCGCCAAGCTGACGGGGTTCATTAAAAATTAAAAAAATTAACGCATTAATTCGTTGATAGTTTTTCAATTTCATTTTGAATAGTCACAAGATCAGTTAACACTTTGTTAACAGTTGCATTAAGATAACCTTGAATCGCTTTAAAATCACCTTCTTGAAGAAGCGAGGAGCTTGTCTGAAGCGCCGCAAATGTTGCATAAATCGTATCTGGCACTTTTACTTCCCAGCTACCATATTTTACACTTGCATTGCCCAGCCTAGAGGCATTGACCTGAGCTCCTTCCGAAGCATTGTCATTGGCTCGCTTAGAAAAAGGATCTTTAACTTTTTCATTGTTGATAAGGATAAGCATTGATCCATCAGGACGATTTTTCGTTCCTGGAAATGTAATATCTGTCGAATTATCATCAATTTCAACGGATTGGTTGAGATCATGACCGTTTTTATAGCTCCAAACTGTAGCTGTTATGGTGTTGTCATTATCATCCGTCGTCACAGATGTATAGTAGCTAAAATCAAGAGCTGTTCTTTTAAGTGATTTTAAAACAAGTTCACTTGGAAGGAAAAGATGTGGCCCTATGAAAAGAGGATTAATACCCTTTGAATTAAAAGGTTTTACGGAAAACTTCTTATCTTCCTCTGTGCTAAGCGTGAATCCATTCATATATTTCAAGGTCTCATTAACATGATTTTTAAGATCATCTCCTGTTTCGCTTGTGAGAGGAGTAATGTAGTTTTTTTCAAAATCTAAAAGTGTTTGATGAAGCGTTCCAAAAATATCACAAGCCGCCCCCGAAGAAAGAATAGAATTTTTCTGCTTCAAAAGATTTTCATTTGTGATTTGCAATTCACTTAATTCTTTTTTCTTTTGGTCAATTTCTTTTTGACCTTCATCGTACTTATTACTTACATCCTCAAGACTTTTTGTTGAGTTATTCTTAAGAAAATTCCATTTATCTACTGTATCAATATTTTTTTCTATCTTAAAATTCTTTTTTTTAGATTTACTATTCTCTTCAATCTCAATAAACTCTTCCTTTTTTTTCTCATTATTATTCTCAGAAGAATAAGAAAAACCCGTGGAAAGAGCGAGGATAAGCGCTGTGGATACTATTCTTTTCATAAAAAAACTCCCTTTTAAAAAACCAGAATTGGTTGACGGTTTTATTGTGGAAGAGAGATTCTTAACAAATGGTTAAGATTCATGGGTAAATTTGACAAGAGTTATCCACACGTGTACATTGGCGTCATCGCCGAGGGTGCTCTTTTGCCTATAAACTCAAGGGAGCTGAGAGAGCTTATTGCTCAACCTTTATTCACTTGATCTGGTTCATACCAGCGTAAGGAGTTGTGTTTTGACGAAAATGATAAAAAATTTATTTATTTTTCTGTGGTGCATCCACTTAAGCCATGCGTCTAATCCGGAGGAAAATTCTAAAAAACCACTCTCCCAAACAATTGTATACCGCGTCGTCGCAGAAAATACGCTCAAATTATTCAGCCAAACGATTACAACCTCGCAACAAATTCATCAAAATAATTTCCTTAAAACACTCAAAAATATTTATAATACAAGAGGCATCAAAGGTGTTTTAGGGCTGAATATACTTAAGGAAACAATTTCTATCAGCCTTTTGAAAAACACATATAAGTGGATTAGCTATCAAAATCTTCCGGGTATTCTCTCAACTTATTACCCAAAAGAGTGGGAAAGTTATAAAAACATAACCAATCATCTCACGTCTGGGGCAACGTTTAGTTTTTGCGAAATCCTCACATCCCGCCTAGAGCGCATACGCACGCTAAAACTACTTGATAAGACCCCTCCTCCTTTGAAGTTCAAAAATTTTTTTGATGGGGGCAGCCTTATTTTTTGGCGATCGTTTATCGGATCAACCTCTTTTCTCATCACCAATGACTATCTGCAAAAAAATATGAAGCATTACCGAAAAGGGTCTCTCCGCCCAGAAGATTATTTCATCATAGGAACATTTTTGACATGCCAGCATGTGCTTTTAACACACCCCCTTACAAGTCTTTTGACGCATTTCTATAACGAGAAAGAAACGACTTCCCTCAAAAATATTTTAAAAAAACACACCTTAAAATCTCTTTATAAAGGGCTACCAACACATTTTTGGGCAAGCTACCTTTTATTCACCCTAGACAGTTATTTAATGGATTTGTAACGTCAAAAAAAATCAACGGCGCACACACGATGACTTTCCCCTTGAAAACTTTTACGAAAAAGCCTACATTTCCTCTATCGTCGGAACGTAGCGCAGCCTGGTAGCGCACTATTCTGGGGGGATAGGGGTCGTGGGTTCAAATCCCGCCGTTCCGACCATTTTCTCTTTGAGGTCTCTCCTATGATTCTTCTCTATGTCGTCTTCCCCAATGAAAAAGAAGCAGAGAACGTTGCACGTATGTCTCTTGAAAAAAAACTTGCAGCATGCGTGAATATTTTACCGCCTGTAATGTCTTTTTATAGATGGCCTGATGAAAAAGGTGTTGAAACAATCACACGCTCAGAGGAAGTCATCGCACTTTTTAAAACGATGGCAACGCATTCGAAAGCGCTTAAAAAACTTATTACAGAAAATCATTCCTATGAATGCCCTGCCCTTTTAAGTTTTCCTTGTAATCCTAACGAAGCCTTTGGAAAATGGCTATACACACAGCTATAAGCATCCCTTTATGAGTTTTTATCCTTGGCGCCCGCATAAAGAGGGGACTGAACTTTTTGTCCGCCTCACGCCTAAATCTTCCCATAACCGCATCCAGGGCCTTTATTACGATCCAGAAGGTCAAGCTTTTCTTAAAATTTCTGTGACAGCACCCCCCGTCGATGGCCTTGCAAACAAGGCGCTGATTACTTTTTTAGCCGATAAAATGGATATCCCGAAATCCTCCATTTCCCTGCTCAAAGGACAGACGGATCGTTATAAAATAATGCTTATTCATCAAAAAAATAACGAAGAAATTCAAAAAAAACTGCTTCCTTAAACAATTTGTTAACTTTTAATCCCTTAAAATAATCCCATAGAGACCTATAACATCAAAGGAGGTTTGAGATGGGAAGAATTCTTTGGAGTTTTATTTTTGCGACGTCACTACCCCTGATGTCGGCCCTTGTATCCGCAGAAATGCTTGATACTGTACAACAAAAAAATGCGCGCCCCCTTGCTGGATCCCCGGCTATGACTGAGGAAAACATGACAGAAGACTATCTTTTTCCAGAAGAAAATGATGAGGAAATGCTCGAGCATGCAAATTTTACGCCTTCCAAGCATAAAAAAACACCTCAAAAATCTGATGATAAATTGCACAAAAAGAAAAAGTCACAAAAAATTCATCAAGAGGGCGAAGACCTTCAGCGCATGGCCTTAAAAGAAAAGCCTGTAACCACACGGAAACCGAATGTCAAAGCCCTTGATATTCTTTATAATGAGCCTCAAGAGGGTCTCCAAATCGATGATATTCAAAAAATGCCTGAAGGTGAGGCACCAATCGATATCGTCGCCTAATTCCTTCTTTGTCACGTCGTTAAAAGCCGCGAGGGGATGTCGCGGCTTTATAAAAAGAGTTGGTCCAGCAATAATTAGCCGTCAACTTCAACAAAACAAAGGAACTTCCGACCTGAATTATCCATACCAAAATATTTGGAGGACGCAAACATAATTTCTTTTTTGCCATTAATCGGAGCACCACCAATAGGGCTTTTTATAGAGGTTGGCACAGAAATACGTGCCACATCTTTATTACCAGCGAGCGCTGCTACAGCCTGAGACAGAATACTTTTTCCACTCGCATCCACCCATCCCGCAGCACTTTTCCCGACATCCTTACCAGTCCCCGTCGCCGCCCAATTGCCATTCATAATACACTTAACGCCAGAAACACCATTGGAGGACACCGTAACTTCCTTGGCGTTCTCCTCTTGATCAATCTGCCCCTGATTATTGGTCGGGGTTTGATTATTAAGAATTTCGAAAACACGTTCCAAACTTTTATTATCGATAAAAAATGTTTTTGTTTTTTTTAAACGATTTTCAGCCTCTATAATTTTTGCTGTCAATGACGGATCTGTCAGTTGATTTTCTGTATTTTGTGAGGCGTCTGGAATCGCTGGATTCACAGTTGACCGGCCTTTATTTTTCTCCGCCATCGCCAAAGAAAAAGAGCCCGCCAAAAGACAAAAAGATGTAACAATAAAAATGGGTTTCATTGATAAAAAACTCCTAAAATTTTTCCAATTCCTATCATAAGATAATTTGCATAAAAAACCAATAAAATCATTTTATAATTTTTTATATTTTTATTGAAAAAATACAATTGAATCACAAAGCAATAGTTATTACATTATTGATTAATAAAAACTTATACTAATTATTAAAAATGAACATTAAAAACATATTCTTAATTTTTCTTAGCACATCATTAGTGAGTCTCTGTACGATGAATGTCGCAATGGCAGGAAAAGACTCTCTTAATGAGCGAAAAAAACGCCTAGCCACAAAAATCAACAGTCAAAAAACCGCTTTTGAGGCTGAAATAAAACCTTTTAAAATATGCACCGATGAAAAAAATGATAAAAATGAGGAAAACATAATTCTCATGCACGCTATAAAGGTCTTATGCAACAATAAAAACGATAAAATTGCTCCGTTCATAAGCAATATGAAAAAGTTTTTGGACAAAAAGTTCCCCAAGTACACGATCATTAGCGATTCTTTAACGTTGACCCTCGACGCGAATTTGTCCTGCGAGGAAAATTATGAAACCATCAAAAAGACACTAATAGACACTAGTTTTGAGCGCCATAAGGGAAAAATTTCAAAAGAAAGCATCAAAACACAGCTTGAAATTATCGAGAGAGCAGGCTTCAAAAAGATAGAAGTAATAATATAGAGAGGAGTGAAAACTCCCGCTCCTTTCTAGTATCCTGTCAAAATACGGTCAATAAGCTGACCGACGGTCGGGATAAAACTATCGTTGTAAAAAGCATCCTGTGCAAAGCGATAGGCCGCGTGCCCCGCAAACATCAACTCATGATCCGGATCACCGCGATGACTAATGGATTGCAGCGTTTTTTGAATACAAAAAGAACGCGGATCCGCTTTTTTACCCGTTGTGCCTTGCTCATTTTGTGCCCAGTTACTAAACAAACAGGCCGAAAGACATCCCATGCAATCGATTTGATCTTTTAAGATCTCATTTGATTTCTCAGGCGTGACAAAAATCAGCGTACTTTCCGGCGTACGCATAGGATTTGTAAACCCTTGCGATACCCAAAACTCTGCTTTTTCCTTATCGTGGGGCGTAAGGAAAACAAAACGCCCACGCGCCCCCACAGGAAAAGCGTCCGTGTGATCCCCAACGGACGTGACAGAATAGGCCACTTGGCGCTCTGAACGCGCTTGAAGCTCTGCCAAAAAAGGATTACGCACAGCGGATGAATAAAATCCTGTGGGGCTAAAACGATTGAGATTAATATCGCCGGGCTTAAGCGTGAGTAATTTTTCTTTCCACGCCGAGGATATGGGGCTTTCTTGTGTTAAAAGAGGCCTTGTTCCAAACTGAAACGCAATAGGACCAACCAAATCATTATCGAGCCAATCTGCCCACTCACTCAGCCACCACACGCCTCCCGCCATGATAATAGGAACGTGATTAAGGCCCAACTCATTCATAACAGAACGCAGCTCGATCACACGCGGCATGGGATCCTCCGGCTTTAAAGGATCCTCTGAGTTCGAAATACCGTTATGCCCCCCTGCACGCCAGGGATCTTCGTAGACAACGCCCCCTAAACCCGCTGCAAATTTATGATAAGCACGCTTCCAAAGGATACGAAAAGCTCTTGCCGAGGACACAATAGGATAATAGTCAACCCCGTAATGCATACAAATTTCAGCAAGCTTATAAGGCATCCCAGCACCACATGTCACCCCATGCACAAGCCCTTTTGTTTGAGATAAAACACCATGCAAAATGGGTTCAACAGCCCCCATTTCCCACAAAACATTCATATGAATGCGACCGCGACCGTTCGATGTTTCATAGGCGATACGCGCTTGGGTAATCCCTCCCTTAATCGCATAATTGACAAGCTCTTCGTGGCGCTCTCGACGGGTCTTCCCATGGTAATACATCGGAATAATATTCCCCTCAGCATCGAAAGAGTCTGCATTCACGGCTGAAAATGTCCCAACACCGCCCGCTGCTGCCCACGCCCCAGAGCTCTCACCGTTTGAAACTGAAATACCTTTTCCTCCCTCGATCAAGGGAAGAATATCATCTTTTCCTGAAAAACGAAGGCTTTTGAGAGCGCGCATACAACAACTATCCTTATTTTTTTGATACGATCATTATTCTTGGTGAGACTATAGCCGATGCCTTTGTGTTTGTGGATTTTATTTTAAAAAAAAGAGATCACAAAAGAGTTCTTTGACCCTCTCAATTAATTTTTGTATACAATTAAACGACAGTACCAAAGATAGAAACGCTCGCTCTCGTGCCCTTCTCCACTCCAGGTTTTTTATACGCATCCACACTGAATACCCCACTCGGAGAGATGGTGGCACTTTGCGATGAGAAATCTGTTTATTTTCTCGATTTCTCAGATGCGCCACAAAAGGACATAAAAATAAAACGCCTTTGCCAAAAACGCACTATGACCGTTGTTTTAGGAGAAACACCCTCTTCAATTCAGCTTACAAAAGAGCTTCAAGGGTATTTTTCCGGGGCAACTCAAACGTTTCTTACCCCCCTTTCTCTCACTGGCACTCCTTTTCAAGAAAAAGTATGGCAGGAATTACAGCGCACAAGCTATGGCACAACACGAAGCTATGGCGCACAAGCCGCGGCCATGCTGCATCCTTCAGCCTGTCGCGCTGTGGCCAACGCCAACGGTGCGAACCTTTTATCGATTATCATTCCCTGTCATCGTATTTGCCAACAAACGGGCGACTTGGGCGGCTACGCAGGCGGAAGAGCGCGCAAAAAATGGCTCCTAGATCATGAAAAAAAGCACGCACTATGACCGCAATCATCTCGACCATTGAAGCCCTTCTCAAAAGCAACGCAACGCTCTCGCCGGAAAAAGCAGCGATGTTTTTTAAAACTGGTCCCGGCATGTACGGTGCCCATGATCGCTTTATAGGGGTCCCTGTTCCCAAAATCCGCCACATTGCCAAGGATTTTAAGGATCTGAAGCGCGATGATCTTAGCATTCTCATTGCCTCGCCTTTCAATGAAATGCGTTTTTTAGCCCTTGTGATTTTGACACACAACTATCAAAAATCTTCTGAGGATCACAAAAAAGAATGGGTTGATTTTTACCTCAATCATAAAGCGCATGTGAATAATTGGAATCTTGTGGATGCATCGGCACACCTTATTTTAGGAGATTATTTACTGCATCGTGATAAAAATTCTCTTTTAGAACTTGCCCAATCCAATGTGCTGTGGGATAGGCGTATAGCTATTGTGGCCACATGGGCCTTCATTAAAAATCATGACCTCACGTGGACATTTAGGTTAGCAGAAAAGCTTTTGCACGACACCGAAGACCTCATGCACAAAGCCGTGGGATGGATGCTTCGAGAGGCCGGCAAACGCAATGTTTTAGCGCTTGAATCTTTTTTACACACTCACAAAACCACAATGCCGCGCACCATGCTGCGCTATGCGCTTGAAAAATTTCCAAAAGAACAGCGCGAGGATTTTATGGCTAGAGATTCGATTTTATAGAATTCTCTTTTTTGGGCGTACAAAAACCGCTTCCACTTTATGAACCCGCCGATAAAATCCATAAAACTGCGCTATGCCCTTGAAAAATTTCCAAAAGAACAGCGCGAAAAAATTGACTTTTGATACGTTATCCTCTAGAAATAATCATCGTGCCCAGATGGCGGAATTGGTAGACGCGCTAGTTTCAGGTATTAGTGGGGAAACCCGTGGAAGTTCGAGTCTTCTTCTGGGCACCATCTTTTGACTCCTTCCCCCGTTAACGCTCTGCTGATTTCTTAAACATATTAGGATTATTATGCAGATTTTTTTGCACCAAGGCGACCTCCCCGATCAACATCCCTTTCAACAGATTGATTCTGTCGCCGTTGATACAGAGACCATGGGACTTGAAGTCCATCGCGACCGCCTATGTCTTGTGCAGCTCTCCACAGGCGATGGCCACTGTCATTTGGTCCAAATCAAAAAAAATCAAGCCCCCCCTCCTCGCTTGTGCGCACTTTTGAGTGATCCTCAAATCCTGAAAATTTTTCACTTTGGACGCTTTGATATTGCGGCCCTCTATGCGTCTTTTGGTGTGCTCGCTGCACCTGTTTTTTGCACGAAGATTGCCTCAAAACTCACACGCACATATACGGACAAACACGGGCTCAAAGAACTTTGCAAAAGCATCCTCAACATAGAAATTTCTAAACAAGAACAGACTTCCGATTGGGGTGCTGAAACGCTCACGGATGAGCAAAAAAAATATGCGGCCACCGATGTGTTGCACCTTCACACGCTCAAAAATCACTTTGAGAAAACACTCAAAAGAGAAGATCGCGCAACGCTTGCAAAGGCGGCTTTTGATTATCTTCCTTACCGTGCCCAGCTTGATGTTCTTGCAGGATCAACTTATGATGTTCTTAGCTATTAAAGTGGATTATTATTCGCAAAATTAAAAGAAAAAGAGGTCACACTTTTGTCACAAACAGCGCGCTTAAAGCCCCTCGAAAGCACAGCGATTGATCACGCCAAAGACGTCCTTTTAAGCGAGGCACGTTCCTTAGAGCAAGTCGCCACAGCGATTAATGGTGATTTTTTAAAGGCTGTCACCCTTATTCAAAGCATTAAGGGACGCCTCATCGTTTCTGGCATCGGCAAAAGCGGTCATATTGCGCGTAAAATTGCTGCAACAATGGCCTCTACGGGTCAGCCTGCTTTTTTTGTTCACGCCGCAGAAGCAAGCCACGGCGACCTTGGCATGATTACAAGCGAAGATGCTCTCCTTGTGCTCTCGTCATCGGGCGAAACCCAAGAACTTAAGCCGCTTATGGTTTATGCACGGCGTTTTGCAATCCCCGTGATTGGCATAACAAAAAACCCAGCAAGCGCTCTTGCAGCGTACGCAACCGTTGCGCTCATTCTTCCCGAAGTTCCCGAAGCCTGCCCCATGGGACTCGCCCCCACAACGTCCACAATAATGATGCTTGGCCTTGGCGATGCACTGGCTGTGTGCCTTTTAAAGGCAAAGGCTTTTTCCCCCAAAGACTATAGCCTTTTTCATCCAGGGGGAAGCCTCGGCGAGCAACTGACAACCGTCGGCGACAAAATGCACGAAGGGCGGGAAATTCCCTTAGCTCCTCCCTCTACCTCTATGGAAGCAATTGTCCAGATCATGACCGATAAAAAATTTGGGTGTATTGGCATTGTGGACGAGGCGAACGTTCTTTTAGGAATCATTACGGATGGTGACCTTCGGCGCTCTCTCACCCAAGGAAAAGATCTCATGAGCCTTTGCGCCAGAGATATTATGAAAAGTGACCCGATTACCATCACAAAAGACATTCTTATGGCCGATGCCCTGAGGTTGCTGCAGGAAAAATCGATTACCTCCCTTTTTATTATTAATGAGGAAAAAAAACCGATTGGCCTTATTCATATCCACGATTTCCTTAAGAGCGGTGTTTTATAAACAGCATGTTTCGTCTTTATCGCCAACTCAAATACGGTCTTATTATCATTTCAGTCCTCACGACTTTTTTTATTTTTTATCTTGTGCACACGAATGATCTTATGGAATCGGAAAAAGATAATGACGCCCTTGACCCTTTGCACAATGCCCCTCCCACAGCAAAAACACAAACAACTGCAAAAAAAGCACTCTTCCACGCTACAGATGCCAAAGGGCAAGCGTATAAAATTCAGGCCGAGTCCGCGAAAACACGGGAAAGCGATGGGCATATCCTTCTCACCCTTCCCTCCTATGCGATAAAACTCACAAACAACCTTGAGGTCACAGTCACAGCGCTTAAGGGCGAACTTGATCAAAATACAAAGGAATTAACCCTCGAAGGGGATGTCGTTGTGACCTATGGCAAAGACACAGCGTTTAAAATGCCCCACACGCGTATTGATCTGCAGAAGGGCGATGCCTTTGGCCATCAATCCATTCATATGACGAATGATAAAATACAGATTGATGCCGGCGCCTTTGAAATCTATCATAAAGGAGACAAAATTGTTCTCACAGATCGTCCTGTGCTAACCTTTGATATAAAGAGAGACTGATGCGTTTTTGGATTCTTTTTTTCATTTTCACACCCCTTGCGCATGCGTCTCAGATGGTCATTACGGCGGAAAAAGTAACATGCGAAAAAAAAGATAATACATGCATTGCTGAAACAGATGTGCATGTCATCCGCAAAGCACCAGAAAATGAACCTCAGCAAACACCCCCTCCCAAAGAACAAAGCTTACGATCGGACACGCTCACGATTTTTTTTTCACCCAAAGATCAAGTCCCTGAAAAAGCGCCACAAGAGGGAGACGCAGCACCTTTTGGAGCCACAGATATTCACGCTATTCACGCCAAGGGCCATGTTATGGTTGTCAATGATGGCGTCACGATTCATTCAGACACAGCCGTTTATGATACGAAGACAGAGATCATTGAGTTTTTTGATGATGTGCGCATTTATGATGGCAAAACTTTTATTAAAAGTGCGTATGCGTCGATGAATCAAAAAACAGGCCAGTATGAGGTCAATAGCTCTCAAACACCCCCGGGAGAACCGCTTAGACAAAAAAGTAAAAAAATAGAAATTATTGTCCAACAAGGCAAAAAAGTTTAATAAAAAAGAACATTCATCCTTTGGATCCCTTGAAAAATGAACCTCGCACACGCCTCTCTTCCAAAACCAAAAGCGATTCTTTTTGATTTTGATGACACGTTGATTGATACCTGGCCTTTTTTATGGCGACTATATCAAGATACGTTTGCGCAATTTAATATTGTTTTGACCGATCTTTTAACAGAAACAGCCTGTCGCGACAAAGCGGTGCGCGACGGCCGCAAAACCTTTGAGGACGTCCTTGGAACGACCTTGGGCCCCAAGGCTTGCGAGATTTTTTTAACCACCTATGCAAAAACATTTCCCAATCATATCACTCCCCTGCCAGGGGCGTCACACGCCCTTCAGAGCCTCTCCCAACAAAATATCCCCCTTGGTATTGTGAGCAATAAACATTCGACGTTTTTGAATCAAGAACTTAAAATCCTTGGGTGGGAGGGATTTTTTAAAAGCATCGTTGGCTATGACTGTGTCGGGCGCAAGCCCAATCCTCAGACGATTACTCATGCATTATCACACATGCATTTCGAGGACAAAAAAACTGATCATCACGCCGTTTGGTTGATTGGTGACTCTTTTGTGGATTTTGAAACAGCTCAAAACAGCGGTTGTTTTTTTATTCATTTTGGTGAATACATTCCCTGTGATGCACGCTTTCAACCTGGTGCAAGTGTGGCAAATTGGAATCAGTTTCATGAGATTTTAAATAACATTAGGATAAAATAACTCTAAAATTTGTGAAAATTTGTTAGACTCAACGCGATAATAATAACAATGGAGTCTCTTATGGCGACCGATAAGCCTGTTAATGTCCAAGATGTTTTTCTAAACCATGTCCGCAAACATAAAGTACCTGTCACTGTTTTTTTGATCAATGGCGTAAAACTCCAAGGTATTGTGACGTGGTTTGATAGTTTTTCTGTTCTCCTCAAGCGTGATGGCCACTCTCAGCTTGTCTATAAACATGCAATGTCCACCATTATGCCACAGGGGCCTATTCAGCTTTTTGATGGTCAAAATGATTCTATTGAAGAGCAAGAGTGACCGCATCGTCTTTGATCAAAGCTTTTGTTCTTTGCCCAGAACTTAAACATAAAGGAAGTTTTCTCGAGCGATCGAAACAAGCACGCCTTGACGAGGCCGTTGGATTAGCTGCTGCGATTGACTTGGATGTCATAGGTCAGCAGTTTATCAATTT
This sequence comes from Pseudomonadota bacterium, assembly GCA_021808925.1. Taxonomy (GTDB): domain Bacteria; phylum Pseudomonadota; class Alphaproteobacteria; order Paracaedibacterales; family JAKBAR01; genus JAKBAR01. Next base: position 27,656 of record JAKBAR010000002.1, read on the forward strand.
AGAAAAATTCTCGCCAGCCACTTATTTTGGATCGGGTTTCGTTGAAGAACTCAAAGGAACACTTCAAAACCTTGGTGTGTCGCTTGTGGTTGTGGATGCAACGCTTTCACCGGTTCAGCAACGCAATCTTGAGCGCGCCTGGAAAGTTAAAGTAATTGATCGCACAGGCCTTATTTTAGAAATTTTTGGCAAGCGCGCACAAACCTCAGAGGGCGTTCTCCAAGTCGAACTTGCGGCTCTTCAATACCAACGCAGCCGTCTTGTGCGCCTTTGGACCCACCTGGAGCGTCAACGCGGTGGTTTTGGTTTCACAGGGGGGCCCGGCGAGTCTCAATTAGAACTTGACCGCCGTCTTATTGACGAGCGCATTATAAAAATTAAGTCTGAGCTTGAAAAAACTGTTCGCACACGGCGCCTTCAACGCAGTGCGCGAGAGCGTGTGCCCTACCCTGTTGTGGCTCTTGTAGGGTATACGAATGCAGGAAAATCAACGCTTTTTAACACACTCACCCACGCGGATGTCTTTGCCAAAGATCTTCTGTTTGCCACCCTTGATCCAACGATGCGCCAGCTTAAACTCCCCAGTGGCCAGACGGTTATTCTCTCGGATACCGTAGGTTTTATCTCGGATCTTCCAACCACACTTATTGCGGCGTTTCGAGCGACACTCGAAGAGGTCACCTCTGCGGATGTTATTTTGCATGTCCGTGATATGTCCCACGAAGACACAGAATTTCAAAAGAATGATGTGACGCATGTTCTCAAAGAACTTGGTCTTGAGCATGCGTATGAGGATGGTGTGATTATTGAAGTGTGGAATAAAATGGATCTTTTGACCTCCGAGGCCAGGACTGTGTATCAGAATAAACAAGTACTTCAAAAAAATAGTATTTGCGTTTCAGCTCTTCAGGGCGATGGTCTCGATGATCTTAAAAAGCGTATCGATGTGAAGCTTGCCGAAAGCCGTAAAGTTATTCACGCAACATTGCAGTCTTCTGCGGGTGAGCTTTTAGCCTGGTGTTACACAAAAGGTGCAATTAGCGAGCGCGTGGATGACGGCGAGCATATTCACCTGACGCTGCGTCTCCCAAAAGCCCTTGTCCCTCAATTTTGGAAGCGCTACCGCAAGGAAATTCAATAAAAAAAGGACATATTATGTTGATCAAAAAAATAAGAAAAGTACTGTTATTTTTCACCCTCGTTGTTTTACTCCTCAGCCTTTATATCTTCAGGGAAAATATTCTTTTTCAACTACTCACAAAAATAGATTTATCCCATCTTGATGTTCAGACAGCGCGCACCTTAGCAACACCTATTCTTGATGCTGCATCAATTCCGGACGGTGATTTATCGCTTACAAGCCACACGGCTCATAGCAAAAGATATATTATCTCAAAATGGCAAAGGGCCGCTGTTGGGGCAAGTGTCATTGTCTTTGGGCGACACCCAGATGGGACATTATCGGTTATTCTTGGCCCCCAAAGAGGAATGCTCCGAAATCCTCAAGGGTATATGGAAATACCCCTTCCCAAAGAGGATTTAACAGGATTAAAAGCAAGCCATAGCAGCCGTTTGAATGGCAAAAAACTCAAAAAAGTGAAAGAGGATCTTTCCCTCGAAGATAATGCTGTGAGAGAAGTTTTTGAGGAAGCGGGTCTGACCATTAAAAAAGAAGATCTCGTACTCCTTAGGATCAATAGCGAAATCAACGCAAACCCCATATGTTTTGCAGCTCAATATATGGTTATTTTGAACGATACGCCTAAGCTCTCAAACCATGCGAGTGAGTTTGTCAACGATGACTTACAAAAGCCTACCTGGGTGAAGCTTTCGGATATTCATTATAATGCTCGTGACAAGCACTACTTTGTCAAAGATTATCCCATGCCTATTGATCCGAAAACCATCGATTCGATGAATCTTGGGCTTTTAAAGATGGGACTGAATCCCCTTGCCCAAAATAGCTCTGAAAGAGGGTGAAATTTGAAGAAAAGCACCGTATAGTACGCGTAAATGACTTAAGTTAATAAGACAATGAAAATACTTTTTTGCGGTGATGTTGTTGGGCGCTCGGGACGTGATGCCGTGTTGGATCATTTGCCACGCCTCCGCCGTGATCTTAATGTGGATATTATCATTCTTAATGCCGAGAACGCTGCCCACGGTTTTGGCCTTACGCGCGGCATTGCAGAGGATTTTTATAAAGTCGGCGTGGATGTTATCACCCTTGGCAATCATGCTTTTGATAATAAAGAAATTTTGCGCAGCATTGATACAGATGCACGCCTTGTACGGCCACTTAATTATCCTCTCAAAACGCCTGGGCGTGGATTTACATTTATTGACCTACCGAATGGCAAAAAATTACTTGTGACGAATGTCATGGCGAGGCTTTTTATGGATCCTTTGGATGATCCTTTTGCCGCGGTGGATGCGCTTCTTGCCAAATACCCCATGGGTGGGAGCATTTATGGTATTTTTGTTGATTTTCACGGCGAGGCAAGCAGTGAAAAAATGGCGATGGGGCACTATTTGGATGGAAAAATCAGTGCTCTCGTCGGCACGCACACTCATATTCCCACAGCAGACGCACAGATCCTTCCAAAGGGAACAGGCTATCAAACGGACGCCGGCATGTGCGGTGATTATAATTCTGTGATTGGCATGGATAAGGCTGTTCCGATTCAGCGCTTTCGCACCAAAATGCCCACAGAGCGTATGCAGCCCGCAGGTGGCCCCGGTACTTTTTGTGGCACGTTCATAGAACTTGATGAGCGCGGTCTTTGCACCCATATTGAGCCCGTGCGCGTTGGACCGCGGTTGATGAATACACATTAGAAAAGGATTATTTTCTTATGAAAAAACTGTGCCTTCGCCTTACCTTTTTAATATTTTTTGCTATACCCTCGGTTTTTGCAAAGCCCCTTTTTGTGTTTTATGATGCAGGCACTGTGAACGCGCTCAAACCTGTGATGGAGGCATTGGACAAGGAGGGAAAAGATTATAAAATTATTGCTTTTGGGGCTGCTGTCGCGTTACTCAAAGACCATCCAAAACTTGTTAGTCTCACACTCAGCGTCGATACAACAGCGCCGACATGGCACCGTTTAAAGACGCTCCCCAAGGAAGATCTGGATAAAATTTACAAACTATGGGACACGGATGGGGATATTGATCATGTTGTTGCGGGGCTTTCCTCGATGATTGAAGTACAAATCCTTAATCTTTCGTGTAAACATAAAAACAAGGCGTATTACGATAGTTTTAGTGTGCTTGGCGGTGATTTTGAAAAGATCCTTGACGCGCTTGATACAAATAATCAAACGATTCTTGTGCCCAGTCAGGCGGTTAAAGACGCACTTCAAAAGCGCAAACCTAAACAAATCATTCGTGTTGTGGGTCAACCAACACTGAACACATGGCGCGAAGAAGGTGCGAAAAAAAGAAAAACGCTTTTGTATCTTGGGAATTATGAAAATAATAACAATGGATATAACGATTCCTTTCGTTTGTTTATCAATGCCATCAAGGACAAGGATGTTAATGTTTTTATCAGCATTCACCCCAAAGTGGATGGTGCCTTTGAAAAAGAAATTGTCAAGGACCTCACACATATTCAAGTCATCAATAGCAAGGATTTTAAAACAGAAAAACTTGTTCACGCGTTAAAGGATCCTATTCTAGTCACGCAGCGCTCTACAGCGGGAGTGCAAGGGTATTTCTGCGGATATGCCGTGATTTATCTCGATGCTCAAAAAAATCAGTACACTAATTTCCTTATTGAGGATAAGAAAGTACCTCAGTGCTTTGATCAAAAATCCTTTGAAAAAGCTCTTGAGGCAGCGAGCCCCCATGATGCGTCAAACGCGTTTAAAGCGTGTAATATTCCAGAAAATGCGGTTGAGCTGATTTTGAATGAAATAAAGGACTAGCGCCCGCTGACGCTTATTTACTTTGAGCTAAAACACTTTATAATCCTAAAAAGTTACAAAATTTTTTTAGGATTACTCTATGACACTTTCCATTGTCACCACATGCAATAAAGACAAAGCGCAGGTCCTTCACACCCCCGCTAAAGATGTGACGTTCCCTCTTTCTCACGACGTTAAAAACCTGATCAGCGGTATGAAAGATTTGCTCATAGAATTGCAAGGAGCGGGACTCGCAGCACCTCAAGTGGGTGCTGATGTCCGCGTGATTGTTTATCATGTGACCAAAGAAGCTTTGGCTATTCGCGAGGATGCACGAGACGTTGTACCGCTCACAGCGCTCATAAACCCTACGTACGAGGTCATAGAGGATTCAGATACCACCTATGACTGGGAATTTTGCTTTTCAGTCCTTGATTTGGGCGGAAAAGTTTATCGGCCACGAAGTATTCTTTACACAGGCTATGACGAAGAGGGACATTTTATTAAAGAAGTTGCCCACGGTTTTCTGGCACGGCTATTGCAGCATGAGATCGATCACGTGAATGGCCTTTTGTGCTCGCGCCTTTACACAGAGGGAGATTTTTATGGTCCCCGCGATGAAATGATGGCCATCCGTAAAAAAGAAATTGAGCGTTCAAAGCGCTAATTATGCAGCCTCAGCACGAATATTTTGACCCAGCGATTTATGATGCAGAATATGGCGGCTGGACCGGCGATTTTAATTTTTTTTGCGGCCTTAAAAGCCACGGCAGGGCCCTTGATCTCGCCTGTGGAACGGGGCGACTCACCATTGCCCTGGCCCAAAAAGGATTGCTCTGTACGGGCATTGATGAAAATGAAAAGATGCTCTCGCACGCTAAGAAAAAATCCGCCCACTTGTCCCCCAATGTAAAGATTCATTATGCAAAAATGGATATAAAGCATTTTAGTTTCGACAATCCATTTGACCTTATCACCCTGGCAGGCAATAGTTTTCAAGCCCTTCTCACAGAAAAAGAGCAAAAGGAGATGCTGTATTGTGTCAAGACACATCTGAAAGAAGACGGCGTGTTTGCTTTTTGCACCCGCAATCCCAGGCAGGCGGATCTTAAAACAACAAAGGATTTTGAGTTTTGGCACACATTTACACATCCCAGCGGTGAGGATATTCGCGTCTATGGAAGGCAAACGTATACGCCAAAAAATCATCTTATGTTCTACGAAACACAAAGAATTGGAAAAGATCACACCACACGCACATCGCTCACGCTGCGTTTTACAGCCTTTGATGCTTTAAAAGATCTTCTCCATAGCGAGGGACTCAGCATTATCCGTGTCTATGGCGATTTTGACCAAACTTCTTTTGACCCAAAGCAAAGCCCAGATATAATCCTCACATGCAGGAGAGCAGGATAGTAAATTCATATATAATATGCTCATATATAATATAAATCCATATAGTAAAACTGCATACACTCGAGGCCCTTATGACATCAGATTCGCTCAACATTACAACACAACTTGCACAAGAACTTATCCAAGAACAATTTCCAAAGTTTGCACGCCTCACTCTTCAGCCTGTCGCACGTCAAGGACATGACAATCGCACATTTCGCCTGGGCGAAGAGATGTCTATCCGCCTCCCCACAGCAGAATCTTACGCCCTTAAAGTCCCAAAAGAACAAGAGCTGTTACCCTTCCTCGCCCCGCATTTATCCCTTTCGATCCCAAGCCCTCTTTTTATGGGAAAACCCTCTAAATATTATCCATGGCCCTGGTCCATTTATCAGTGGCTCCCCGGAAAAAGTGCCAATGAATTTACCGCGGTAGAGGATAATTTGTTAGAATCAATCGCCTATGACCTTGCACAATTCCTAAGAGAACTCCATCGCATTGATCCATCCCATGGGCCAACACCGGGCCTTCATAATTGGTGGCGCGGCGATCATATCCGTGTTTATGATGCCGAGGCACGCACATATATCGCTGCACTTTCTAAGGTTATCAACAGCGATCAAGCGCTTGATTTATGGGAAAACGCCATGGCAACACAGTGGAAAAAAGAACCTGTTTGGATTCATGGCGATATGGCTTATGGAAATATTCTTCTTCAGGAAGGAAAACTGACTGGTGTGATTGATTTTGGGGGGATGGGGATTGGCGATCCGGCGTGTGATCTTGTGATGGCATGGACTTTTTTCAAAGGAAAATCGCGTGAAATCTTTAAACAGTCCCTCAGTTTGGATAACAATACATGGCTCAGAGCTAAGGCCTGGGCCCTTTGGAAAGCGGCATTTGAGTTGTGCCAGCTCGACGATACGGAAACTCAAAAGGCTTTTTTACACAAAAAAATTATTAGCGATGTATTAACCGCATAGATTCATAACACTCTGTTTTAAAGAAAAAGATGCTCGGGTTTTTTGAAAAAATATATCTTTTTTAAAAAATTTTTATTATATTTTCTTAAATATCTGGAGAACAGCGACTTAGGCTCATGTCAACGTCCAATATAAAAAACGATGTCTTCCAAAACATTAGCTTAACTGCTGTGATGAACACTGTTTTGGATGGTCTTATTATTATTGATTATTTAGGCATTATTCACGCATTTAATCCCTCTGCTGTACGTATCTTTGGGTATCAACCTAATGAAGTTCTTGGGAAAAACATTAAAATGTTGATGCCGGAGCCCTACCAAAGCGCTCACGATAGCTATCTTACAAACTACTTAGAATCGCACACGCCAAAAGTTATTGGTATAGGTCGCGAGGTTAAGGGACGGAGAAAAAATGGTGAGATTTTTCCGATGGACCTTGGCGTTAATGAAATGAATGTAAATGATATGGTGATGTTCGTGGGCACCGTGCGAGACATCACAGAGCGAAAAGCCTCAGAAGCTTCTATTGAAAGATATATAACAGCCCTTAAACAAAGCAACCAAGAGTTAGATGACTTTGCGTATATCGCCTCTCATGATCTTAAGGAACCGCTTCGAGGACTTAGTAATAATGCTCTTTTTTTAAAAGAAGATTGGGGGAATAAGCTCAATGAAGATGCGATAAAACGCATTGATCGTATGATTTATCTTGCAGGTCGCATGGAACAACTCACCAACGACTTGCTTTATTTCTCCCGCCTTGGAAAGCAGGATTTAGCCATCAGTGAGGCACCGCTTGAGGATATTGTTCATGATGTAACATCGATGTTAGATGCTGTGATTGTCGAAGGTTCTGTGGAGGTTAAGATTGTTAATCCTTTGCCAACGGTCACATGCGACATCATACGCATTCGAGAAGTTTTTCGAAACTTGATCACAAATGCAATAAAATACAACGATAAACCTCTTAAAAAAATTGAAATTGGATCCATGGAAAACAATACGTTTTTTGTGCGCGATAACGGAATTGGCATTAAAGAGTGCTTTTATCACGATATTTTTCGCATCTTTAAACGTTTGAATACAGAAGACGACGCCACAAAAGGAACGGGCGTTGGCCTGACCTTTGTGAAAAAAATTATTGATCGCCATCATGGCTCTATTTGGGTACAGTCCGAAATGGGGCAAGGAACAACTTTTTATTTTACACTGCCACAAGGATTAAAAGATGACAGAAACACAACATATTATGCTCATTGAAGACAATAAAGATGACTGCGAAGCTATTATTCGTGGGTTTCAGTCCTGTGATTGTTTATACCCCCTTAAATGGTTTAAGGATTCGGATGATGCACTTGCCTCTTTAATTGAAAATGAAGAAGACATCCCTCTTTTTATCCTTCTTGATCTCAATCTTCCTGGGATGGACGGTCGATCTTTTCTCAAGTATATCAAAAACAATAAACAACTAAGGGGCATTCCTGTCATTGTTTTGACAACATCTTCGGATCACAAAGATGTTCAGTATTGCTATGAGCACGGTGTCAGTGCGTATATTCAAAAACCTGTGAATTTTTACCAAATGAAAAATATCTGTCATTCTATCCAAGACTATTGGTTAAACACCTGCCTTCTTCCAGAAAGGGCTCACTAATGGATCAAAAGGGGGAGAGTGATATTAAACTGGCTTCCCCCTTTTTTAGGACGCATCACGTCAATTTGCCCGCCGTGTTGATCAACAATTGCTTTCACAATCGCTAGACCAAGGCCTGTCCCCTCTGCTTCGGACTTGTTCGGAACACGGTAGAAAGGGTCAAAAATCTTTTTACTGACACTTTTGGGAATACCAATACCATTATCCCTGATCGAAAGAGTAACTGTATTTTTTTCCATCAATGCCTCCACAAAAACTTCAGGTGTCACAAGGCAGTACTTCAGCGCATTGGATAAAATATTTTGAAAGAGCTGCACAAGGGCCACTTTTGACCCATAAATAGGCGGAAAAGACGTTGGAAGATGAATCATCGCTTTTTTTTCCTGAATAGGCATTTCCAAAAGGGCCACGGATTTTTTTATAATCTCCATAAGATCAACAGGTTCTCTGTCCTCAAAGCTACGCCCAGACTCTGCATAGACTAACAATTTATCAATAAATTCGACGAGAAACGCCGCATCTTCGGTAATATAATTGATGTAAGCCTCGCTTTTTTGAGGTTTTTTTTGAGCCAGCATCGCATAAGAGCGAATACGCCCTATGGGGTTTTTAAGATCGTGCGCCAATGTATGCGCAAACAGCAAAAGCTCCTTCTGTTTTGCCTGCTCCCTTTTTTTTTGTCGATGAGAAGCACGCGCTTTTTGAATTGATTTTTTCAAAATATTCGCCGTTAAACCATCCTTTTTGATATAGTCTGAGACATTAAGCTGCATAAAATTCACAGCAACGCTCTCATCGCCCTGCCCTGTCAAAACAATAATGGGAGCATCAAGTATGATGTTTTCTTGATGCAATTTTCTTAAAAAATCCATGCCATTCATGCCAGGCATATGGTAATCCAACAACATAATATCAAAAGGGTGATTTTCTTTTGAAAGAGCCCCCAAAGCCTCCTCAGCTGACGCATAGTGCGCAATCGACACAGGGCCTACCTTCTGCAATAAGCGCTCATAAAGACACGCATCATCCGGCGAATCGTCGATAATCAGAGCTTTTGATATATCCATTGTGAAACTTTCTTTTGTTTATTGCGTCTCAAGATCGATTGAAAAGAAAATTTTCGAAAGACTCCCCATCCAACGGTTTTTCAAAAAAAGCATGGGCGTCAAGTTGATTAACGTGGGAAATATTTTTGTAATTGCTCATGGAAGAATGAATCACAACGGGAATTTCCTTTGTTTGAAGAAGGCCCTTGAGGCGCTGTAAAACCATTTTTCCATTCATACTCGGCATTACAAGATCGAGAATGATAATATCAGGCTTCTCCTTTCTTTCAAGATGTTTCAATGCTTCATGCGCATCTGTGTAGGAAGAGAAAGTAAAATTAGCCCGACACTCTGTTTTTAAAATTTCTTTGACGAGATTAATATCTTTTTTGCTGTCATCAATCATCATGACGTGAATGTTTCTATTATTCGTTGTAACCTCATCACTAAAACGCATACTTTTAAATGAGTAGTACTTTGGATGATTATATGACGGTTGCGTAGAGTTCCACATAAAAAATCTCCTTTCATTAGCCTACCATTAATAACAGTGTTAAACAAAAGTGACTCTATTCAGGCCACAAATATAAATCTAACTCAAACAAGTAAATAAATGATTAACAATCACTAGAGTTTTATTTATATTTTTAGCTATTGTGGGGAAAAATTAAAGAGTAAACGCTGTTTAAATCGTCTCAGGCACAAGGCGTAGTGCCATACTAAAGTAAACACCATCATTCAATTGCGCCCTGCGGTAATCAAAGCTTTCAAAGTGAATCCCTGGCAACGGTTTTGTCAGCGTACTTTTCATTGCGCTTAGGTCTGCATTTTGAATATACGTCCCAAACGTCGTGTTTTTGTCAAGTTTTCCCGTTGTATCTTCAAAGCTAAAGTAGCGAATCTTGTATTTTTGATGATTAATCGTAATGATTTTGCCCACAATCGCTTTGTCCACAAAAGCATTTGATTGGCTCATTTCGATTTCTTTGCAGGCTGTGATCAGTTGTTGCAGCATAAGCGCCCCCTCTTGAGTATCGATCACAACACGTTGAGGCTTTGTCTCCGCACACACCGTGTTCATAACGGGAAAAGTAACAAGGGATAACAGAATAAATAGTTTGAGCATAGTCACACTTTCTTTCAAGTTTATTGAAAAAATTTTAGCACAGGCCCCAAGAGACCATCAAAAACCCTCCAGCGTATTTAAAATAGCTGTGGTTTTTTCAAAATACGTCGTAGGCAGCTGGTCTTCCTCGGCCCAAACCCAAGCAAGCACCGCTTGCACAAAACACCAATCAAGGATTCGTTGATAAGGCAATTCAAGGAGCTCAGCAAAGCGCGTGACGCGACCCTGAATACTATTTGGCGCATCTACGTGATGCAGTAATTCTGGTATGGGATTGCGGATAAAAGCGGCAACCTCAAAGGCCCTCTCACCGATTACCCCTTTTGGATCGATCACCACCCAATCATTCCCCTGCCACAGAATATTATCATGATGCAAATCGCCATGCAGGAGGGTATCTGCACCACGTGTTTGCAATAAAAAATCGCGCATTTTTTTTGCTTTTTGAAGGGAACTCTCTGGGATACATGTTGCTGTGTCCAAGGCCTTCAGCCAATCTCTGATATGGGGGAAAGGATGATTTTGAGGAATCGCAGACCTATGCAAACGCTGCATAAGAGAACAGGCAATCTGGATGCTTTCCTCATCTTTGTGCGGAAAAAAAGACTTAAGCGACGTTCCAGGCACAGCACGCTCGAGCAAGAGCATGCCCGGCTCCTCGGCAATAGCAGTCACAGTTCCACGATCTTTAAAACACCGAAGAGCCATGGCTTCTCTTGCAAGACCCGCCGTATCCATACTTCGTTTTAAAATGACAGGCACCCCTTTTTGAAAACCTGAGGCTACATAATTGTAGGTTAGAGAAGGGAACGGTGTAAGCTCTGTCAGATTGTATTTTAGAGCCATGTCACGCAGAAAACCCGGGAGCTCCTCTAACCACTTCGCGCCCTCTTTGCCATATATTTTTTCTATCGTCGTCTCAAAAGAAACGACGGATGTGCTTTTAGTCATGGGTGTTTCACAGGAGATTCTTTTTTAGCCTTATGCCACTGATTAATAATGAGGCCCGCAAAAACAAGGAGGCACCCTGAAAATGTTGTGAGCGTATACGCCTCGCGAAAAACCATCCACGAAAGCGTCATACCAAAAACAGGAATCAGCAACGCATACGGTACGACAATCGCTGCATCATAAAGTTTAAAAAGATACGCCCAAAGCGTTGACCCAATCCATGTTCCGGCGACGACGATAAAAGCCAACGAGAGCACACCCTTCATCGAAATATGGCGCAAACTTTCGATTATAAGCTCTGGTCCCTCAAAAATAAAACTTAGGCCTAAAAGGGGCAAAGGCGGGACAAGCCCCATCCAAATCACAAGCCCAAAAGCATCCACATTTTTTGCCTTTCGAAAAAACATATTCGCAAAAGCCCAAAAGAGGGCTGCTATCATAATACAGGCAAACCCTATGATATTCGCCTGTCCCCCTGTTTGCTGCGCGATTAGCCCAATCCCCATAAAAGCAATGACCATGCCAAGGGCTTGCCGCGGGGAAACCTGACTTTTAAAGAAGATTTTCGACAGAATAATGGTAAAGAGCACTTGTGTTTGCAGCACAAGAGAGGCCAGCCCTGGGGAAAATTCAAAATAGAGACTCAGAAAAACAAAGGAAAACTTACACACCCCAAGAAGAAGCGCGATAGTCGACATAAGGGACCACGAAAGATTCTTAGGCTTTGGAATGAAAAAAATCAAAGGAAATGTTGAAAATATAAATCGCAAACACAAAAGTAAAAAAGGCGGCAGGTCATTCATACACCACTTCGCCACCACAAAATTACTCCCCCACACAAAAGCGATCGTGAGGGCCAAAAAAACATGTCTAATATGCATAAAAATTAATGAAATGAGGGCGAAAGAACAGCTGCCATTCTACGGGATGAAACCATCTTCCACAAGAGAGAAACATCGTTATTCCCACCATTCGCACCAAAGTTTAAGGAGAGAAATATATGTATTAGAATACTCAAAGGATGCAAAACTATGTTAGAATGCACAGATAGAAAAAAACTTTTACACACATCCATGCAAAAAAAATCCATTTTTTGGCTCATTCTCCTCATCACTGCTGTTTTTTTAGGCGATGTTCTCTCCAAGCAATGGGTCGTTGCCCACATGACCACGGACAAAGTATGGCCCATCACATCCTTTTTTAACATCGTCCTTACGGTCAATCATGGGGTAAGCTTTGCCATGCTGTGGGCCAGCCATATCTATGGCGTTTATGCGCTTATTGGGCTTACAAGCCTGTTATCAGCGGTTGTGCTTTATTTTCTTTTCATCAGCCCCACATTTTTCGAAAAAATGGCCTTCTCCCTTGTTTTTGCAGGGGCCCTTGGCAATCTTTTTGATCGCATTCGTATTGGCGGCGTTGTAGACTTTTTAGACTTTCATATGCTAGGTTACCACTGGCCTGCCTTTAATGTGGCAGACTCAGCCATTTGTATTGGCGTTTTTTTACTTTTTCTTTACCATTTCGTGTTACAAAAAAAATAAGAGAAGCAGGTTTTATTCATTATGACGTATTATTACTCCCTTTTTTTCATGCTAAGCTCCCTAGCCCTTTTGCTCTCAGGATGCGACACTGTTCGCAGCACCCTGGGCCTTGATCACTATCAAGCAGACCCTTTTAATGTGCCCACAAATCCGCCCCTGACACTCCCCCCTGAATACACACTCCGGCCTCCTGCCCCCGGCGCTGCGCCGACGTTTTCAAAAACATCCAACACACAAGCCCAGCAAACGCTCTCCACCTACAATGCTCAGGTCTATTCAAGCAATGCCACAGAAAATGGTCTTGTCGGACAAATGAAAACAGGGACACCTCCTGCCAATATTCGCGAACTTGTGGATAAAGAGGCCCATGAGGAAAGTAATCTGGGTGGGAAACTTGGCAAACAAGTGGATGATTGGAAGACGCAGGCCAAGAAAAATATCGCAAGTATTTACACAAACGATGGTGCAGAAAAACAGAAGGACTCCTCCCCTCCTCCACAACCTCAGGATCCAAAAACAACCTCATGATCGAAAGAATAATTGCATCCATCATAGGTTTTTTAGGGAGAGCCCTGATCATAGCACTCCCCCTCGGTTCGTTGGGTGCAAAGGATATGCAAAGCACAACGCACATTGTCTCACCCCCTCCACAAAAAATTTTAGATCACCCACTCCACCTTCATCTTCCCTTTAAACTTTCTCCTCCAGGCACATCCCTTCAAAGCATAAAGATTCAAGATATTCACACGCCTCTTGGTTTTCATGGCTGGCTTGTGGAAAATAAAGATATCCCCGTTGTGACTGTCGAGTTTATGTTTGTTGATGCGGGATCTAAAAATGAAATAAAAGGTAAAAAAGGGCTTGTCGCACTCCTAGCGTCACTTATGGATGAGGGGGCGGGCGACTATACAAGTGATGATTTTAAAAAATTTCTCATCACGAATAATATTAATCTTATTGTCAGTCAGGGAGTTGATAATTTTATTTTAGGTTTTTCTGTGCCTAAAACGCATGTCGCTCAGGCCTTTAAGGCCATGGACCTTATTCTTACACGCCTAAGATTTGACTCAGAACCCTTAGAGCGCATCAAAACACATCTTCACCTCCATTATACACAGAGAAAAGAAAATGAGGGTGAACGGGGCATGGAGGAACTCGAACAAACGCTCATGGCCGGCTCACCTTACGTATCGTCTCTTGATGATCGTGTCGCGGATCTTAGAAACATAAGTGCAACAGATCTTAAAGATTTCATGAAAAATCACTTTACCAAAAACAAATTAATTATCTCTGTATGCGGTGATATTTCCACAGACGAGCTGTCAAAGCTCATTGATACATCGCTAAAAAACCTTCCACTTAAAGCAACACCCGAAGCACTCCCTGATGTAAGTTTTCAAAACCTTGGATCGTTACACCCTATTTTTATGGATATTCCTCAAAGCCTTATTCTTTTCGCCCACCCGGGATTTAAGCGCAGTGATCCTGATTATTTTGCACTTGATCTTGCGATGGATATTCTTGGAAGTGGCGAGCTTGGGTCCAGGTTAATGAACCGTGTCCGCGAAGAGAACGGCCTTGTCTATGGCATTGGGATCACAAAACCTATTTATAAACATTATCAACTCATTTTAGGAAATGCTTCTACCCACACAGAAAACGTCACAAAAGTAATTGATCTTATTCGAAGTGAGTGGAAAAAATTTATCGCAGCAGGCGTGACCAAAGAAGAGCTCGATCGTGCAAAACAACGCTCCATTGGTCTTTTTCCACTACGGCTCGGAAATACGCAAAGTATCGCCTCGCTGCTGACATCCATTCAATATTATAACTTGGGGATTGACTACCTTGAAAAGCGTGCACAAGCCATCAATGATGTGACGCTTGAGAGGGTTAATAAGCTTATTCAAGAACGCTTTAAAGATGACGGGCTCACCTTTGTGATTGTAGGCCGTGAAAACTCTTCACACGCACCGATACAAAAAATCAAAGGAAAATCGTCATGACCTATCTCGTGCGCTTTTTTCTTTGGATAATCATCACCTCTGTTAGCGTTGCTCAAAGTGCTGCCTCTCTTTTTAATCATCAAAGTTTTACATTAGCCAATGGCCTCAAGGTTTTTATCCTCCCCAACCATCTCTCGCCGCTTATTCATGTTGGTCTTTATTATAAAGTAGGTACCGCCGATGATGCTCCCGAAGAACACGGTTTGTCCCATTTTCTCGAGCATATGATGTTTAAGGGAACCGAAATGATCCCAAGGGGTATGCTGGACACACTTCTTTTGCAACAGGGCGTTGCGTATAACGCTCACACAACTCCCGACTATACATGCTACGAAGCCACGTTTGCTAAAAATCAACTGGAGCTTATTCTTTTTCTCGAAGCTGATCGCATGACGCATCTTAATTTTACACGCGCAGATATTGAATCTGAGCGCAAGGTTGTTTTTGAAGAACGTGCCATGCGCCTTGATAATCACCCCTTTGGAAAAGTGATTGAAATTTATCTAAGGTCCCTTTATTGGAAACACCCCTATGGCATTCCGGCTATTGGCTATCCAGAAAATATTGCACACTATAGTTTTGAATCTGTCCGCAAACACTACGAGACCTATTACACACCCAATAATGCGATTCTTATTATCGCAGGAGATACTAACAGCGCCACGGTAAAGCCCCTTGTTGAAAAATATTTTGGCCCCATCCCTTTTAAAAAAGTTCCAGAACGCCTTCGCCCTAAGGAACCAAGCCATGAGGGAACGGTTATACGCATTGAACACACAGACGCCCGTAATCATGCCATTGTCCTGCAATATTCTTATCATGCACCCAGTGCCGTAAGTGAGGGGAAAAGGCATGCCCTGCCCCTTATTCTTCTCACACAAATTCTCTCGGGCAATGAACTCAGTCGCCTTTGGCAAAAATTTGTGAATCAAGAAAAAATCGCTGTGAACATTGATTTTTCATATGACCCTTGGAGTATTGACCCTGAAACACTTGATATTATTATGACACTCAATGAAGGAGTCACCAAAAAATACGCGGAGAAACGCCTAGAGGAAGAGATCCAACTTCTCTTAAAAAAAGGTGTGACCCCTGAGGAATTAGCTCATGCAAAGCGTGATATTCTAGCCAGTCTTGCGTTTATTAAAGATGGCCTTGAAAGCACTGTCCAAATGTTTTCAAGAGTTGTTTTTGGGGTTCCAGAAGAAGATATTGAGCATTTTGATCAGCGCATTGAAGCCGTAACTCTTGAACAAGTTAATGAGGCGATTCATGATGTTTTTGATAAAAAACCCGAAGTTATCCTCACACTTTTACCCAAAGGTTATGACCTGTCCAAAGAGGATACACCTCCCCTGGCACAATCTTTGTGGAACGCCCTGCGCTCTATTTTTTAAAAACTATGCAGTTTTAAGAGCGCATTTTGATAAAAAGCATGGATAAAAAACTAAATAAAATAACAGCACCACACTGATGCAAAAGAGCAAGCTTAATGGGCACAATGTAAAGCACCGTTATAATCCCAAGAGTGATTTGAAGACTTACGGCTAAGAAAAGAAGAACGGCCTCTGTCTTATAACGCAATACCCAAAGGCGGTTAATCAGCCAAAGGCAACTCGCACCTGTGAGCATTGCAAGCACACGGTGCACCCATTGAACCGTTGCAGGATTTTCAAGAAAATTAGTATAGACTGGCGTGTAAAAAAGCCACTCTGATGGCACCCAATCCCCCCCCATTTTAGGAAATGTGTCATAGAGTTTCCCCGCACGCAGCCCTGCGACAAACGCGCCATAAATAATTGTCACGCTTGTGAGAAAAAAAGTAATGCGCAGCGGAAAATTAAGCTTTTGAGGCGGTTTTTTTCGATCAGGGTACAAAGATAAAAGCGCACTCAACATGAAAAATAAAAGTAAAAAAGCCAGGCTTAGGTGAGCCGCAAGACGGTAGTGACTGACATAAGGATTATTCACAAGGCCACTTTTCACCATGTACCACCCCATCCCTCCCTGGATCATCCCCAGGGCTAAAATCACCAAAAGTTTGCGGCGCAAGGGCTTTTCGCAGTGTTTCCAAAAAAAGAAAAGGGGGAGAAGAAAAACAAGCCCGAGAAAACGCCCCAACAGCCGATGACTGTATTCCATGTAAAAAATGAATTTAAAATCACTTAGCATGAGATCCATGTGCTTAAGTTGATATTCGGGAAAAGCTTTGTATTTCTCGAACTCCAACGCCCATGCCTCTTCAGAAAGTGGAGGGATAATCCCTGTGATAGGTTTCCACTCCACAATCGAAAGTCCTGATTCTGTCAAACGCGTTGCCCCTCCCAGTAAAATCATCGCCACAACAAGTAAAATGCAAAGCAAAAGCCAAAGCGAGAGAGGGCCCCTTAAATTATTTTTTTTTAACATAAATTTGAGACTAATTTAAATAAAACTAATTTAGCTTAGAAAAACACATCCCCTGTTGCAAAGGTTTTTATCTCTCCCGTTTCTGTTTTTAAAAGAAGACATCCCTCTTTATCAATATTATGAAAGGATCCTTTGATAACACGATCCCCTTGTTGAATCGTCATCATCGCGTGACGCTTGTCCCGCAAAGATATCCACTGATCACACAAATCCGGCCAGTGGCCTTGCGCTAAGTCGTTCAAATATGCCAAGAGATAAGTTTTAAGGCCCTCTAAAAGATCACAAAGAGCAATAGAATACCCTGATGCTTTGAGGGATGTGGCAGGATACAACACCTCGACAAGCTCTGGCGCGTGCTCTCTATTCACGCCTATGCCTATGGATAACACAGAAAAATCCTGAGATTCTTCGAGGATTTCGATGAGAATCCCTGCTATTTTTTTTCCGCCCAGCAACACATCATTGGGCCATTTTAGGGATAAATCTTTTACCCCTTGAGTATCGAGTGCTTTATAAAGTGCAAGGGCTGCAACAAAAGAAATAAATGTTTTATGTTGTAACGCACAAGGCAAGACAAACGTCGCAAAAAGATTTCCCTTGGCTGAAACCCATGAGCGCCCCCGCCGCCCCCTCCCCTTTTCTTGGGACTGCGCCGTGACATAAAAAGGAATGGGTGTTTTTTTCTGATAAAGATCACGTGCAACATCCATCGTACTGGACACATGATCAAACGCATGCAAAGAAAGTGTCATGTGTAAAAAAGCGTCGACGCCGCAATATTCGTCCAGTTCAAAAGGTATTTAGGCAGGAAAATAAGCCCTGTGAGAAGCGAAATAGACAGAATAACGATAAGGTAGTTAAGACCAAGTTTGCCAGAAACATGCGTTAAGATTGATGGCTCAACAGGCCCATCAAAAAACATTATTTTGAGGATATTAAGATAATAATAGGTTGTTATAACCGTTGTCAGAACCATCACAATAGCCACATTGTAAAATTCCGAACCAACGGCCGCCTGTAGTAACAGAAGTTTTCCCAAAAACCCTGGAAAAGGAGGTAATCCCGACATTGTCAGCACAAGAATGGCAATAGCAATTGCGACAAAAGGCCTTTGTGTCGCAAGACCTTTAAGATCAGAAAGTTTATCGATAGTACTGCCCCGACGAAGCAAAATCATGACGCATGTCAAAAACCCAATCATCGAAAAGATATAGAGTGTTGTGTAAAAAAGACTTCCTCTTAAGCCTGATTCATTCGCAAAAGCAAGGCCCACAAGAGAAAAACCAATGCTACTAATGGATGCATACGCCAGAAACCGCCTCACATTGCCTTGCATGACAGAGGCCACAGCCCCAAAAACCATCGAGGCCACGGCAAGGATCATCAAAAGGGGCTGCCACGTAGAAATTTCCGTATAAAAGGGCCCCAGAAAAAGCCTCATCATAAAACCAAGCGCTGCGATTTTAGGGGCTGTCGACACGAGAACAAGAAGCGGATAGGGTGTGCCTTGATAAACATCTGGCGTCCACATATGAAAAGGAAAAGAGGAGACTTTAAAAGCGAGACCGCACAGTAAAAAGGCAATACCAAGGTAAAGACTCAGAGGGGACTGAGCGCCATTATTGAGCAAAGATTCAAGCACATTAAAATTTGTCGTTCCAGAAAATCCGTAAATAAAACTTATTCCAAAAAGAATAAAACAACTCGCCACAGCTCCAAGGATAAAATATTTTAAAACCGCTTCCGGTACATTTTTTTCCTCATGAAAAAGCCCAATCATCACATAGAGGGCAAGACTTTGAATTTCAAGACCGATGTAAGCCGGGAGGAAATCATTCGCAGAAACAAGGATAAACATGCCTAAAACAGCACAAAGAAGCAGCACGACAAACTCAAAATGTTTCACTTTAAAAAAAGTCAAATGGGATTGAAGATTCAGCGCTAAAAGAGCTGCACAAAGTGCGATAATACTCTTGATAAAAAGACTAAAGCTGTCATTAAAAAAATGGCCATCAAAGGTCACATCACGCAACCCTGGCAAGAAAAAACAGCCAAAAGCGATGGCGAGTAACATCAACGAGGTTAAGCTAAAAAGCCATGCTTTACGTTGACCTTTGCTAAAAAGGCCTGCAACCGTTGCGCCTAGAGCGGCAAAAACGAGACAGACTTCAGGAGACGCTGGAAGAAAATAGCTGAGAACTGTCATCGTGCTGGATTCCCCGTCATTTTATCTTTTTTTCCCTTTGTATTGGTTAACTTTGGCGGTTTTTCTTGTTGCATAAAAAGATCGAGCAATGTCTCATCAGAACTAAATCTTTTGCCATAAGCATCAAGCATGTGATGGGCATATACATTCAAAATCGATGTGACAGGCTTAGGATAAAGCCCTAAGATAAACACAGGCACGATAAGTGCTGTAAGCACAAAAAACTCAGAAAAACGAAGGTCAGCTATGTGCTTAATGTCTAAAAAATGAGCATTCAACTTATCATACACAATACGACGGTAAAGCCATAAACCGTAGGCAGCACTTAGTATAATGCCTAAAACAACAAAGGCTGTGAGTGTAGGAGACACTTGAAAAATGCCAAGGGTTACAAAAAACTCACCAAGAAATCCGCTTGTCCCCGGAAGCCCAATCGACGCCAGTGTAAAAAGCATAAAAAACGTTGCATACCGCGGCATTTTTGCAGCAAGCCCCCCATAATAGGCAATCTCTCGTGTGTGAAAACGCTCGTAAACGACACCCACACAAAAAAACAATGCAGCCGAAATAAGACCATGACTCAACATTTGAATAATACTTCCCACAAGACCGTAGTGGTTAAAAGAAAAAATACCAAGTGTCACAAACCCCATATGTGCGATGGAGGAATAGGCCACAAGCTTTTTCATGTCTTTTTGGGCAAGAGCCACAAGGGACGCATAAAGAATCGCAACAACCGATAAAAAATAGACAAGGGGTGCAAAATAGACAGAGGCTTCGGGAAACAAAGGCAGTGAAAGCCTGAGCATACCATAGCCACCAAGTTTCAATAAAATACCCGCAAGCAGCATAGACCCTGCTGTAGGTGCCTCCACGTGCGCATCCGGCAACCATGTATGCACAGGCCACATCGGAATTTTAACGGCAAATGCGACAAAAAGGGCCCCCCATAGCCAGCCTTGGAGATAAAAAGGAAAATGCGCATGGTGCATTTCCACCATATTCGTCGTACCTACTTCGTAATACACAACGACAAACGCCACGAGCATCAACACAGACCCAACGAGGGTATAAAGGAAAAATTTAAACGTCGCATAAATACGCTTTTCGCCCCCCCAAATCCCTATAATCAAAAACATTGGAATGAGGACAGCCTCGAAGAAAAAATAAAACAACACAAGATCAAGGGCGCTAAAAACACCGATTAAGAAAGATTCTAAGAGCAAGAAACAGATATAATATTCGCGCACACGCTTGAGGTGATAGTTATGCACCAGTGCGATGAGCGTAAGGAATGATGTGAGTACGATGAGAAAAAGCGATAGACCGTCAACGCCCAAATGATATGAACTATTAAAAGCGGAAATCCACGCATATTTTTCAACGAACTGCATCGTTGTCACAAGAGGCTCAAAGTGATGCCACGCATAAACACTTAAAAAAAAGTGAATCCCTGCAACAAAAAGAGCAACACGCGGTGTATTTTGAAGGCTTTGATTATCGCGAATAAAAAAAATTGTCACGGCCCCAAGAAGAGGCAGAAGGATCAAAAGGCTTAAAAGCGGCCATTGCATTAATAAAAACCTCCTTGAACCCATAGATAAAGAAGCACACTCATCAGACCTACCATCATCGCAAACGCATAGTGATAAAGATAGCCCGTTTGAAGCTGCTTAAAAGCTGTTGATATTCGCGTCACAAGGGACGCAAGACCATTAGGGCCAAGGCGATCAATCGTCAAAAGGTCCCCTCTTTGCCATAAAATCGTCCCAAGTTCCAAAGAACCCTGTACAAAAATTTTAGAATATATTTTATCAAAAAACCACTTATTCAACGCAAAAAGGTAGAGGTATTTTAAATGGCGCGTGAGATTAAATGCTACATGAGGTTTTGTGAAAAAGAAGAAATAAGCGGCACCGACGCCCAAAAGAGCCGCAATAATGGGAGCTTGTAAAACCCAACTTGGCACACTTGCATGGTGATGAATAAAAAAATCCTCTGTCATAAATCCAAGAAAAGTAGCCCCTAGCGCAAGACAAATAAGTGGTACCCGCATGACCCAGGGCGCTTCGTGAATATGGGCCATTACATGCTCATCTGCACGGGGACTGCCATGAAAAACTTTGATTAAAAGACGCCAGCTATAAAGTGCTGTTAGAAACGCCACAAAAAGACCAATCCCAAAAAGCATCTTTGCCTGTGCCGTTCCCCCTGCATAGGTTGCCACAAGGATGCTATCTTTTGAATAAAACCCTGAGAAAAAGGGAATCCCCGCAAGCGCAAGGTTACCAATCCACATCATGGCGTAGGTAAAGGGGATGCGCCGATAAAGCCCCCCCATTTTTTCCATATTCTGCTCATCCGACAAGGCATGAATCACAGCCCCTGCCCCCAAAAAGAGAAGCGCCTTAAAAAAAGCATGGGTAATCAGGTGAAAAAAAGCCGCATCAACGCCGCCCATTCCCGCTGCCATAACCATATAGCCCAGCTGGCTACACGTTGAATAAGCGATCACGCGCTTAATATCCTCTTGCACAAGTGCTACTGTCGCTGCAAAGAAACACGTAACACCCCCAACCCAGGCAATAAAATGCTGAACCGATACCGCCATTTCAAAAAGAGGATGCAGGCGAATAAGCAAATACACTCCTGCTGTGACCATGGTTGCAGCGTGAATGAGTGCAGATACGGGCGTTGGGCCTTCCATAGCATCGGGCAACCACACATGCAATCCTATCTGCGCTGATTTTCCCATCACTCCGAGGAAAAGAGCCATACATATTAAACTCACCGCATCAACCGAATAGCCAAAAAATAAAAATGTTTTTCCACTCAAGAGCCCTAATGTCGATGGTTCTAAAATCCGCTGTAGATCAAGCGTTTGTGTCATAAAAAACAAAGCAGCAAGCCCCACAACAAGGCCCGCATCTCCCACACGGTTCACCACAAATGCTTTAATCGCAGCACTGTTCGCAGACGGTTTATGAAACCAAAAGCCAATCAACAAATAAGAAGCAAGACCAACACCCTCCCATCCTAAAAAAAGCTGGACAAGATTCGGTGCCATAATCAGGGAAAGCATAAAAAACGTAAAAAGACTTAAATACGCCATGAACCGCGGAATCGATGCATCGTGGGACATATACCCAACGGAATAAATGTGAATAAGCGCTGACACAACATTCACCATCACCATCATGGTAAGGCTCGTGCGATCCATCATCATCCCAAAGGTCATATTCAGAGAATCAACGTCGATCCATTGCCAAAAAGTAAGGGTTGTTGTTTTAAAAGCGATAAACAGAAAAATAGAAGCGACGGCTGCAATCCCCATAAAACTACAGGAGAGCCATTGCACCAAGCGATCACTTACACGTTTATTCAAAAGGATTGCAATGAAAAAGCCCACAAGTGGCGAAAAAAAGGCATAGTAGGGTAAGTAGTGCGCCATTAGTTCTTCATCCCTTCATCTGACTTAGATCATCCACACGGATAGAGCGATGCTGGCGATAATAGACAACCAGAATAGCAAGGCCAATCGCCGCCTCTGCAGCCGCCACCGTGAGAATAAATAATGAAAAGACCTGGCCGACCATATCATGGAAGTCACTTGAAAACGCCACAAAATTAATATTCGTTGCAAGCAACATCAGCTCAATCGACATCAACATGAGAATAAGATTGCGACGATTGAGAATAATGCCCAAAAGCCCTATGGAAAAAACAATGACACCAAGGATCAAATAGTGCTGTAAGGGAATAACCATATCAATCATGAGGATAATCCTTTGCCGGGTTTGACGTTCACCATTTTCAGTGTCTGCGCAGGATCGCGTTCCAACTGACGACGAATGTCCTGACGCTTGAGTGTTTTTTTCGTCTTAAGTGTCAGAGCAATCGCACCCACCATCGCGACAAAAAGAATGATGCCTGCAAGCTGAAACGCTAAGAAATAATTGGTATAGAGAATATGCCCCAAAGCCGCCGTATTTGTTGTTTTTTGAGAGATCCCATGACTAATGACATCCACAGCTTTAGTATTGCTTTGCCACACCCACACCATGGCCACAAGTTCTGTCAGGAAAAAAAGCCCACATCCCGCCGCAAGGAGACCAAAATGCTGCACCCGCTCCTTAATTTTATCAAACGCCACATCAAACATCATCACCACGAATAGAAATAAAATCGCCACAGCGCCCACATAAACAATTGCTAGAATAAGCGCTAAAAACTCTGCTCCTGCCAGCAAAAAAAGAATAGAGGTGTCAAGAAATGCAGCAATAAGAAAAAGAACGGAATAAATAGGATTGCGCGCCAAAATAACACACCCACTGGCCATCACAAGCTTAAAAGCAAACATATAAAAAATTAAAAGCTCCGGCGTCATGGTCTACCTATACTCCTCATCCGCCTTAATATTCTCTGCAATCGCTGTCTCCCATATTTTTCCATTATGAATGAGTTTGTCCTTGGAATACAAAAGTTCTTCATGCGTAAATGTTGCATATTCAAAATTCGGCCCCTCCACAATGGCATCCACAGGACATGCTTCTTGGCAAAGTCCACAATAAATACACTTTGTCATATCAATATCATAGCGCACCGTGCGACGACTTCCCTCTGTAATCCCCTCACCTCCACGGGGTTCAGCCTCAATGACAATGGCTTGAGCAGGGCAAATCGCCTCGCATAATTTACACGCAATACAGCGCTCCTCGCCATTTGCATAGTGACGCAACGCATGTTGCCCCCTAAAGCGAGGACTCAAAGGCGCTTTTTCATTCGGATAGAGTAATGTGACTTTGCGTTTAAAAAGATACCGCAGTGTTGTCCAAAATCCTTTGAGAATATCCAGGAGGAGAAAATCTTTTAGCCTCATTCGACAATCCCCCTCAAATCAAAGATAAAGACGACCGCTGCTGTAAGCACGAGCCACACAAGAGAAAAAGGCAAAAAGACTTTCCACCCAAGGCGCATCAGCTGATCAAAACGAAACCGTGGCAACGTGGCGCGCGCCCATAGAAAAATAAAAAGAAGCCCACAAATTTTAAAAATAAACCAAAACGTCTCAGGGATAAAGGCAAGCAGTGTACTATTAAAAGGAGGCAGCCATCCCCCCAAAAATAAAATTGTGCAAAGTGCACTCATCAAAATCATATTGGCATACTCGCCCAAGAAAAAAAGTGCAAAGGACAGCGAAGAATACTCCACATGAAAACCCGCAACGAGCTCTGACTCAGCTTCTGGAAGGTCAAAAGGTGTGCGGTTTGTCTCTGCCAATGCTGAGATAAAGAAAATGACAAACATTGGGAAAAGAGGAATGCAATACCACATATCCTTTTGCGCAAGGACGATATCTTTTAAGTTGAGCGACCCTGAGAGCAGGATGACAGTCACAAGCACAAACCCGATCGACACCTCATAAGACACCATTTGCGCCGCCGACCGAAGGGCTCCAAGGAGTGCGTATTTTGAATTACTGGCCCATCCCGCAATAATAATGCCATACACACCCAGCGACGAAATGGCAAAAAGATACAAAAGCCCCACATTAATATCTGCAACCACAAACGTACTGTTAAAGGGAATCACAGCCCACGCCGCAAGGCTGAGTCCAAACGTGATGACAGGTGCCAGCAAAAAAAGAAATTTGCTCGACACAGTAGGGATAATAACCTCCTTGTGCAGGAGTTTTACAGCATCTGCAATGGGTTGCAAAAGGCCAAAAGGACCGCACAACTGTGGCCCAACGCGCAGCTGCATAAACGCCATGATTTTACGCTCTGCATAGGTTAAATACGCAACACCTAAAAGCAGCGGCACCACAATCAACATAATTTTCAATACGATCTCAATCACATAAAAACCATAGGTGTTAAAAAGAGAGAGCATGCTGTCAGCCATGGGTCACCTTCTTTTGATCATCATTGTTGCCCCCTTTTTGTTTAAGCTGAAGAGAGCATGACGCCATAATTTTAGAATTTTTAGCAATGACATTGTCCATATAAAAATCGCTCACAGGCATTGCAAAAGGTCGATTGCTCAATTTTGCCTTTGCCAAACGCTCATCCACGATGGGCTGATAATGCGGGCACATCATCCCATCGGTTGCGAAAAGGGGATAGTCTTTTTGAAGGTGTTGATGTAATTCCGCACGATGATTAAAGGGAAGGGCCTGACCACACATCTGTGACAGTACCCGTAAAATACGCCAATCTTCCTTTGCTTCTCCAGGTGCTTGAACAGCCTGACATGTTTGTTGAATACGCCCCTCGAGGTTGACATAAAGTGCATTTTTTTCCGTATACGCACACCCCGGCAGAATCACATCCGCCGCATTGGCCCCCTCATCCCCATGATGGCCCTGGTAAATCATAAAAGTATTTTGAAGACGACTAAAGTTAAGACAATCCGCCCCTAAGATATACGCTACCTTCAAATGATGCGCTTCAGAAGCTTCATACATCCCCTCCAAACTCAATCCCTTTTCACCCGGTAGAAAACCTACATCAAAGGCCCCCACCCTTGCCGCAGAAAGAGATAAAACATTATAGCCGTTCCAGTCATCCCGAATGATTTTGTGTGTCAGGCAAAAAGATTTAACAAGGTGTTCGATTTTATCCGCATCCGCATGCGTGAAAACAGCTTCGCCCAAAAGAATCATCGGTTTTTTCGCTGTAATTAATTTTTGTGTAAAGGGATGCTGAGCCTCACGCAAAAATTCAAGGGCAGTAGGTTTGTCGCCCAAATGCTCATATGTATACGTGAGATCCACAGCCTCTCCCACAAGTCCCACAGAAAAGTCGCCACTCCATGAGCGTTTTTTAAGACGCGCATTGACAAGAGACGCCTCAAGCCTTGGGTTAGCACCAATTATAAGACAGACATCCGCCTGCTCGGTCCCTGCAATCGTTGTGTTAAAAAGATAGTCAGAACGACTCTGAGGAGTAAGTTTTGATCCATTCGCACGCGACTCTAAGTTTTCAGAACCTAGCCCCTGCATAAATTTTTTAAGCGCATACATCGCCTCAACATCACACAAATCCCCTGTAATCGCGGCGATCTCAGACGCCTTTGCCCCCTTGAACGCACCCACAACCGCGTTCAGAGCCTCATCCCACGATGCAGGCTGAAGTTTTCCTTTTTTATTGCGAATATAGGGCCTATCCAGGCGCTGATACTTAAGACCATCATAGGCAAAGCGTGTTTTATCAGAAATCCAGTCCTCATTAATGGCCTCAAACGCCCTTGGCAACACGCGCATTACCTCAAAAGGCCCCCTTGTATCAATGCGAATATGCGATCCCACCGCATCCATCACATCAATGCTTGGCGTTTTCGTAAGCTCCCAAGGCCGCCCGTGAAAGGCATACGGCTTATTTGTCAGCGCCCCCACAGGACAAATATCGATCAAATTACCCGACAGTTCTGAGGTTATCGCCGTGTCCAAAAATGTTGTAATCTCCATGTGCTCGCCCCTGTGGAGCGTTCCAAGCTCAGAGGTTCCTGCGATTTCATGAGCAAACCGCACACACCGCGTACAATGAATACACCGTGTCATCTGTGTTTTAATGAGTGGCCCCATGTTTTTATCAGAAACAGCTCGCTTGTTCAGGTCATAGCGACTTTTGCCGCGACCATAGCTCATCGTAATATCTTGAAGATCGCACTCTCCCCCCTGGTCACAAATAGGACAATCCAGAGGATGATTAATGAGGAGTAACTCCAGAACACCCTGACGTGCTTTTTGAACAACGTCCGTATTGGTGTGGATCACCATCCCCTCTGCCACGGGCATAGCGCAACTTGCAACAGGTTTCGGTGATTTTTCCATTTCCACGAGGCACATACGACAGTTGCCCGCAATGGAAAGTTTTGGGTGATAGCAAAAAAAAGGAACCTCAGCACCCGCTTCCTCGCATGCCTGAAGCACCGTGTACCCTTCGGGCACATCAATGGGCGAATGATTAATCGTTAGTTTGACCATAATTTACACAGCCTCCCGCACACGCAAGCGCTCTTCCATCTCGTGGCGAAAATGACGGACAAGGCCCTGAATCGGCCATGCTGCCGCATCACCTAATGCACAAATTGTGTGTCCTTCCACCTGTTTTGTGACCTCCAATAAATCATCAATATCTTTTGAGGTGCCACGCCCTTTAGAAATATTCACCATCATGCGCCACATCCACCCCGTTCCCTCCCGGCAAGGTGTGCACTGACCACAACTCTCATGCATATAAAACTTAGACAAACGCGCAATTGCCTTGATAATGTCTGTACTTTCATCCATCACAATCACACCGCCCGTACCAAGGCCAGAGCCCACAGCACGCAGGCTATCAAAATCCATCGTCACAGTTTCAGCAATATCTTTTGTAATAAGAGGCACCGACGATCCCCCGGGAATCACAGCCTTAAGATTATCCCATCCCCCACGCACACCCCCTGCATGTTTATCCATAAGTTCCTTGAGAGGAATCCCCATAGCTTCCTCCACATTACAAGGACGATTCACATGGCCCGAGAGACAATAAATTTTAGTCCCCGTATTATTTGGTTTTCCAATGCTTGCAAACCACTCGGCCCCACGTCGCAAAATTGTGGGCACAACGGCGATACTTTCCACATTATTCACCGTCGTCGGGCATCCATAAAGGCCAATATTGGCAGGAAAAGGAGGCTTGAGGCGCGGCATTCCCTTGCGACCTTCGAGGCTTTCTAAAAGCGCAGACTCCTCTCCACAAATATAAGCCCCCGCCCCGCGGTGAAGAAAAAGATCAAAATCCCACCCCGCTTTGCACGCATTTTTTCCAAGAAATCCTTTGCTATACGCCTCATCAATCGCTTTTTGAAGAATCACAGCCTCATGATAAAATTCACCGCGAATATAGATATACCCCACATGCGCACCGATAGCCGTCCCCGCGATCAGCGCACCCTCAACAAGTTTGTGAGGCTCGTAGCGCAAAATATCACGGTCCTTGCACGTCCCTGGTTCACTTTCATCGGCATTAATCACAAGATAACTTGGCTTTGGGTGACTTTTAGGCATAAAGGACCATTTCATACCCGTACTAAAACCGGCCCCGCCCCTTCCTCGAAGGCCTGAAGCTTTTACGTGTTCAATGATTGTCTCGCGCCCCAAGGCTAAGATTTTTTTTGTCTCATCCCAATCTCCGCGCGCCATAGCCGCTGTCAGAAAAGGAGAGTCCTCTCCGCTCAGATTTGTAAAAATACGATCTTTGGCATTAAGCATCTGTTTTTACCTTTTTTGTCGATGTTTTTTTGACCGATGCTTTTTTTATAGATTTTTCTTCTTGCTCTGATGATTTTTGAGATAATGCGGGCAACCCTTCCTTGGCACAGGTTTTTAAAAGCGCCACAACGGATTTCTCATCAAGATTTTCAAAATAAGTATCATTAATTTGCACCACGGGCGCATTCACACAGGCACCAAGGCACTCGACTTCTTCAAGGCTAAAAAGGCCATCGCCCGTGACCTCTTTCATGCCCACCCCTAAATGCTTTTTGCATGCATCGCGCACAGACTCTGCCCCCCTCAGCCAACAAGGTGTCGTTCCACACACCTGTATATGATAGGTCCCCACAGGTTCAAGGTGATACATGGAATAAAAACTCGCCACCTCATGCACTTTAAGCACAGGAATATGCAACACATTCGCCACCGCCTCCAGCGCTTCATAAGAAAGCCAGCCACCGTTTTGACGTTGCGCAAGATCGAGAAGAGGCAACAGCGCACTTTGCGAACGATCGCTTGGGTATTTTTTTAAATGCTCCGCAACACGTACTTGATTTTCTGGACTAAAAGCGAACATTAGCGATCAATTTCCCCAAAAACAATATCCATAGAGCCGACAATAGCCACAAGATCTGATAATAAAAAGCCCTTTGAAACCCACTCCGTTGACTGCAGAAAGGGAAAACCGGGTGCACGGATTTTACAACGGTAAGGTCTGTTGGAGCCATCAGCAACGAGATACACCCCAAACTCACCCTTCGGCGCCTCAACACAGGCATACACATCCCCCACAGGCACGTGAAAACCCTCCGTATAGAGTTTAAAATGATGGATCATCGCCTCCATCGAGGATTTCATATCGGCACGCTTTGGCGGCACTACTTTTGGATTATTCACAGCAATAGGCCCTTTAGGCATTTTCTCAAGGCACTGGCGAACGATTTTTAAAGACTCCCGCATCTCAGCCACACGGACAAGATAACGATCATAACAATCCCCGTGGAGCCCTATTGGAATCTCAAAGTCAAGATCACTATAAACCTCATAAGGCTGTGCCCGGCGCAAATCCCACGGCACACCACTGGCACGAAGCATGGGCCCTGTGAAGCCCCATTCAATGGCTTGATCTTTGCTCACCACACCAATATCCACAGTGCGCTGTTTAAAAATGCGATTATGAGTGACAACATTTTCCATATCCTCCACCATGGAAGGAAACGTCTCACAAAAAAGACCGATCTCCTCTAGCAGGCTTTCGGGTAAATCCTGATGCACGCCCCCCGGCCTAAAGTAAGCCGCATGAAAGCGCGCACCACAGGCTTGCTCATAGAAATTGAGAATTTTTTCCCGCTCCTCAAAGGCCCATAAAAACGGGGTAAGCCCGCCTACGTCAATAATAAACGTTGTAATGTTAAGAAGGTGATTCGCAATCCGGGTCAGTTCTGAAAAAAGCACACGGATATATTGAGCCCGAAGGGGAATCTCAAGAGCCAACAGCTTTTCAATAGCGAGCACAAAGGCATGTTCTTGGTTCATCGGCGATACATAATCAAGACGATCAAAATACGGCAACGCCTGCAAATATGTTTTATGCTCAATAAGTTTTTCTGTGCCTCTATGCAAAAAACCAATATGGGGATCCGCACGCTCAACCACCTCGCCGTCAAGCTCAAGAACAAGGCGGAGCACGCCATGGGTCGCGGGGTGTTGAGGACCAAAGTTCAGCGTATAGTTTTGCTTGTCTTCTTTTTGCTGACTCATGTCAAAGACTCCTTTCCATGCTTTGCACGAGTCTCTTGTGCTACGTCAACTGCTTTTTCGTCACCGGGAAGCGTATACCCTCCCAAAGCTCCTTCGAGCATTCCCTCCCAAGGACTTATTGCATCAAAAACACGAAAAGCTTGGGGTAAAATGACGGGCTCATAGACTACTTTTTGAGCAATATCGTCATAGCGCACCTCGTAATAACCTGTGAGAGGAAAATCTTTGCGCAAAGGGTGCCCCTCAAAATTATAGTCCGTCAGAATACGCCTAAGATCGGGATGCCCTGAAAATGTAATCCCAAAAAGATCAAAAACCTCACGCTCGTACCAATTTGCTGCCTCAAAAACAGAGGTAATCGATGGCACTGATTCTCCATCACTCACAGAAACTTTCATGCGCAGACGTTTATTATAATCCATGCTCAAAAAATGATACACCATCTCGAAACGCTTTTCACGCTCAGGATAATCCACAGCCGTGATATCAATAAGCTGACTAAAAAGACAGTCATGATGATCCCTTAAAAAGGTCACACACCGCACGAGCTGATCTTTAGATGCTAAAGTTACGGCGAACTCACCCAATGTAAATTCGCACGCCGTACACGCGTCCTTCAAAAGATCTGTCACACGCACGTAAAATTCTTGATCCACAGATGTCATCATTGCTACGACCTCGCAAAGACTGTGCGATTTTGAATTTTTTGCCTTAAAAGCAAAATACCATAAAGCAATGCCTCCGCCGTGGGAGGACACCCGGGCACATACACATCCACAGGAATAATACGATCACACCCCCTCACAACCGAATAGGAATAATGATAGTATCCCCCGCCATTTGCACAACTTCCCATCGAAATGACATAGCGCGGATCAGGCATTTGGTCATAAACTTTGCGCAGTGCTGGCGCCATTTTATTGGTAAGGGTCCCCGCTACAATCATCACATCTGATTGACGCGGACTTGGCCTGAAAAAAGAGCCAAACCGATCAAGGTCATAGCGACTCGCCGCCGTATGCATCATTTCAACGGCGCAACAGGCCAACCCAAAGGTCATGGGCCACAAAGAATTGCTCTGTGCCCATCCGGCAAGCTTATCAAGGTTTGTCAAAAGAAACCCCTGATCTTTGAACTGCTCGCGCATTTCTTTTGGAAGGGCCACTGCTTGTGGAGCTGTCATTGTTAAGTATCCTACCTCAATCCGTTTTTTATCTTATCACTTATTTAGAACAGAAGAATCCTAAAATTTCATTAATCATTGCAAAAATTTTAAAACACTTAAATCTAAAATCATTTTTTCTCAGCGACCCAATAAAACTTAAGACAATGAAAACTCTAAAGTTTTGAATGAAACCCAATGTGAAATCCAAGATAAAACATCAAATCATTGACTGACATTTTTTTCACAGGTTTTTCAGGCTCAGCCTCCCCATTTTTATTATCCACCTGCTTTTCTTTTTCAAGGATTTTTGGCGTCGTACCTTCAGGCATATCCCTTTTTTCAACGAAAAAAATATCGTTAAGCGCGATAAATGATTTCAAAAAAATGAGCATAAGCTCAAGAGGTGGCTCCACAGCCTTTGTCGGGGCCATCTCGATTTGAGGCATATTCTTTTTCTCCCCCTCATCTCTTTGCTTGATAAGATGGAGCATATATTCCTCAACAGCCTTGTCCTCATTATAAGGGTATTTCCGTTTAAGAACCTCGAGAGTCGGCGCCTTTTCCTTAAAAAGCACCTCAAGATTTTCTTGTGTGCGATGGAGTTGATTCAGTTGAGTGATGTTGAGAAGTTTTTTTCTATAGTTATGCTTAAGGATTGTATCGATACCCTCAAGTTTCTCCTTAAGATGCCACCACCTCAGATTCCCCCAAGGCGATTTTTCTAAAGCTTTGTGCTCCAGTGGATTGATATGACTCGCGCACGCACAGCCGATGCTGATTAAGATGCTGATTAAAAAAAGAACGATAGCATGACGCATTTGAGAAAATTTTATTAAAAAGAACTTCTCAGAACATCTTAGCATCCATTCTCAACAGGTAAAGAGAGAAAAAATGAGGGATAGCCGCAACCATCCCCTATTCATGAGATTTAGTTTTTATGAATACCACCCCCCTTAGAATCTTCAAGGAAGCTCTTTTGGCTCTTGACAAGCCTCTCATAAATTTTGTTAAGCAGTTCTGCTTTTATTTTCGGCAGAATCTTTTCCTCAAAGAAATGCTTATCTTCGTTCGCAAGATTTTCGTCAATGATACCCGCTACATCCTTAAGCTCCCCTTTTTTGCCGTCAACAATTTCATCAAGAACCGTTTGAACGGCTTCCTTCGCCGATTCTTGATTCAAAATTTCGAGATTATTTGCGTAATTCTCTTTTTCATTTAGGGGCATAGAGTTATATTCTTCTTTAAAAAACGGCCCCTCATTTGTATTTCTTTGATTTCGCAGTGCCTTATAAACAGGATCTTTACCATTGTATTTTCTATCGTTCTCTATTTGCTCCTCAAGGCTTTTGACAAGGCGATTAACAATTGTATATGTATCAACCTTTTGCGTTTCTTCCTGAGTATCTTCACCTTCTACGATCTCCCTCGCAAAAGAGTCATTCGTAAATGCAGGCAAAAGAAAACAAGTTAGCATAAGTATTCTTTTATGGAGCAATCTCCTATAATTTAAATTTAAAAATATATACCTACATTCTATAACATAAGAAGTTAACAACCAGTAAATAAAATGCTCAAAATATTATTTTTTTTATTGATCATCCTCCCTCGACCAGAAACAGGTCGCATTATGCGCCAATCGTCGTTATATATAGTAAAAAAATATCTTTTGATTCTTTGATGAAAATTGCGCTTATTGGCCGCCCGAATGTGGGCAAATCGACCTTGTTTAATCGTCTCACAGGGCGCAAGCTTGCTCTTGTTCATGACCGCCCCGGTGTCACACGCGATCGGCGCTATGGCGATGCAAAGCTCTATGACCTGACCTTTCACATTATTGATACGGCCGGCCTTGCGGATCCAGACGATTCGGCCCTGACACAATCGATGTATGCACAAACAAAAAAAGCGATTGAAGAGGCGGATGTTCTTCTTTTTATGATTGATGGCCGCACACCTTGTAACCCTTATGATATTGACCTTGGGCGCCTTATGAGGGCTTATCACAAACCTCTTTGTGTGCTTGCCAATAAAGTGGAGAGTCATGATCATATTGAGGGCGTAATTGACGCTGCACGCCTTGGCTTTGAAAATATTATTAGTATTTCTGCAGAGCATGGCCTTGGGATGGATGATCTTTATGACTTTCTAAGCCCCCTTATCCCAAAAACAAGTGAAAATGAAGAAAAAGCAGCGCCCCCCCTTCATCTGGCGATTATGGGACGCCCGAATGTCGGCAAATCCACACTTATTAATGCGCTCCTTAGGGAGGAACGACAACTTACAGGCGATATGCCAGGCCTAACGCGAGATGCAATTCGTATTGAGTGGACCTATAAAGATCGTACGATACAGCTGATTGACACAGCAGGCATTCGGCGTATGGCCCGCATTGATGACTCGGTCGAGCATTTGTCCGTGCAAGATGCACGCAAAGCCTTGCAATATGCAGAGTGTGTTATCCTTGTGATTGACTGCACCCAGGCCCTTGAAAAACAAGATTTATCCCTTGCGTATGAAATTTATAACGAAGGGCGCGCCATGGTGATTGCGCTCAATAAGTGGGATCTTATTCCATTAAAAGAACAGCCTGCGTTTTTAAAAAATATTCAACACAAACTCACGCATCAGTTAGCTCAAGCTAAGGAAATTCCTTTCATAGGGATAAGTGCTACGAAAAATCAGGGCCTTGGCAAACTTATGGATGCCGTCCTCAGAATGGATATGATGTGGAACAAGCGCATTTCCACGGCAAAGTTGAATGAGTGGCTCCGCGATGTTGTCGAACATCATCCAGCTCCCGCTGTGAACGGACGCCGCATTCGCCCAAAATATATCACTCAGGCCAAGTCTCGCCCGCCGACCTTTATTCTTTTTTGCTCTCAGGCAGAAAAACTTCCTGAATCCTACACACGCTATCTCACCAACAATCTGCGCATCAGTTTTAATATCGAGGGCGTGCCGATTCGCTTTTGGGTACGTGGTCAAAAAAATCCCTATGATGGAAGGCGTAATGAGGACAAACAAAAGGACAAAAGAAAAAAATAAAAATTTTTGGAAAAATATTAACCTTTTGTTAACTTTTCCTGCTCTCTCATAAAACTGTTGGATTTATCTTTTAACAGAAAGGGTGGTTTTATGAAAAAACTTTACCTCATCACATTTCTATCCTTAGGGCTCCTCAGTAGCCCCGTGACCACAGCTTTTGCAAGCACCTTTGAGGATGATGTATTAAAAGAAAACAAAGAAGAGAAGAAGAGGAAGAGTTTTGTAAACTTCCAGCCCGTAGCTCATGCATTCACGGTCGATCCATATTATAAATTCGAAGGCGTTATCAAGGAAGTATCCGTTAACGAGTCTTCCGATTATAATAAGCCTTTTGGTATAATAGTATCCTTTGAAGATGGCAGAATTTTTAAGAATATTGTTGGAACGCCCTATGCAGGTACTTCTTTAGACCTCAGAAACCAAGAGAATAAATCTGAGACCTTAGTCCTACTTTACGACAAATATTCCGTAATAGCATTTGATGGTCAGGCAAAAGTATTTGAAAACCTCTTAAAATGTCATTTGGGTGTTAACGACTAATCACGCAGGTGCCTCCCCCGACAGAGGCACCTCACTCATAATCCTTATAAAAAAAATCACTCATGCTTTAAAATAAGATCTGCAAGTTCTTCATTGTCCTTCCCCACAAGATCAGAGGCTGTTTGCCCTTTGTTATTTTTAATTTTCGGATTCGCACCTTCTGCTAAGAGAAGTTTGATGATTTTATTTTTATACTCAGGTTTTTTGTATTTGAGCGTCAGTGCCAGATGCAAGGGCGTGTTGCCCTCACTATTTTGCACATTCACACCACATCCTTTTTGAATAAGCTCACGGATCTCATTGAGATATTTCTCAATACTCTCAGGGCTCATCCCCCAAGAGAAACGCTCGATAGCCGCCTCAAGAACCGTTTTTCCAGAGGCATTACGAATATCCCAATTCGGATTATAGGCCTCTATAACCTTAAGCATTTCTGGCTTAGGGATCGCTTTATGTAAAAGCGGTTGACCCAAAGCATCTTTTGCATTCACATCCGCCCCCTCGCTTAAAAGCTTATCCAATTCCTTTGCATTGTCTTCATAGCACGCCCAAAACAGAGGCGGAGGAAGTGTCGTGATCGGCTCATCCTTAGAGTCTTTAAGCAACGGCGCGTACTCTGTCTTAATCGTTTGCCAATAGGGATAATGCTCGATCAACCACAGATAAAGATTTTTATCCCCGTACACTTTATCGCGCTTAAGGTGAACCGTTTCATACACGTCAGAAGATAGATTTTTATAAACAGGCACAGGGTGGGGGGCCGTGTTCGCAATGTCTATTATTTCATAATCTTCTGTGTACGCCAGCGGTAGATTTAAAAGTTTTCCATCAGTTTTTCTCAGCAAAAAAGAGGGCTGATGACGCCAATTATTATCGTCTCCCTGGATAAGAAACGGGGCTTTTGTTTCGAGAAGAAGATCTTTTAACCCTACTCCTGGCACAGGAAATCCTTGCATCATCATAAATCCATTTTTATCCAAAAGATCATACGCCTCTTTAAAGGTTCCCACAGGATCATGCAGATGCATAAAACAATAATCAGAAACAATAAGATCAAATGTCCCAACAGGATCTATGCCTATTTTTTTAAAACTTTCTGTGAGATTTTCAATTTTAAACCCTCCAATCATGCGGTGAGTCGCACGGTCACCCTCCTCCACAGTATCACCATAATCTTCCCCGCTAATACTGACAATTATGACACTTAGATCATCTGGAAGTGTTTTATCATTATTAATTTTTTTGAAAAGAGCATGACCAAAATTTCCCTCTCCAGCACCAATATCCAGAACTAAAAAATCCTTTTTTTTAGGGTAAGCTTTTATCATAGCGTAAAGAAAATCCGAGGCCACAAGACCATTCGAATATCCAAAAAAGCTATAGGAACTGTTCCCATTAAAATTCCATCCCCCCTTTTTTTGCTCGGAAAGATTTTTAAATGTCGCGTCTATCTCAATCTGAAGCCATTTAGGCCGATCGTTAGGATCGAGTCCCTTCGTAATTTTTTTATGCGTAATCTCTTTTTTTTCCTCCATCGCTACGGAGGCCGAAAAATTCATCAGAAATACGAGAAAAAAGAAAATAAACACTGTCTATACCTTATAAAAATTTAACCACTCTTACACACTACGTGTTGAAAGTTAATGCCACGTAAAAAACAATTTTTTATCACTCTTTTTCACGACGCTTTTCCTTGATTAAAGTATAGATCCCTCCTTTAAAGCGCCAGATATAGCCTGCAAAAGTAAAATTTTCCTGGTGCTCGATAGCATGCAAAATGGCCTCCACATCCCTAAATCGAGGCGGATAATCTTTTTGAGAAAGCGCCCACGCCACCTGACGCAGAATATGTTTTTGAAGAAACACATCCAAGCGAGAGAAATCATCCATAACAAGTTTTTTCTCTTTAAGGATTTTTTCAATGAACGGTCCAGCGCCCCTTTCAATAAAATCTGAAACTTCCTCACAGTGATGTATCGTAGAACCAATGGCCTGTGTATCAAGCCCTTTTTGTGATAAATCGCTCAGCATCTGGCGCATTTTTACACGCTCAAAATCTAAATTATCATTGGAGGGATCATGCAGATAGGCTTGACTGATTTTTTCCAGATAATCCAAACACTCTTTTTTCGTTATCGATAAAAAAGGCCTTAGAAGCGTGATATTCTTTTTATTTTGAATAGCCCGCATGCCCCGCAATCCCTGAACGCCGCTCCCCTTGAGCAAGCGGAGAAAAAAAGTCTCGCATTGATCATCAAAATGGTGCGCTGTCATTAAATATTTTGCACCTTTTTCCTTGCAATGGTGTGTTAAAAGGTCATAGCGTGCTTGCCGTGCTTTTGCCTGAACACCAGACTTGGGTTTATCCCCCTCCCACACCAACGTCACATGATTAATCCCCAAAGAGGCACACCACATTTTGACCTGAGCCGCTTCAAGGTGGGATTCAACGCGAAGTCCATGATCCACCGTTGCAGCCATAATTTGTTTAAAAAAATGATATTTTTCCTGCAGCCCTTGCATGAGACAAAGAAGCGCCATACTGTCCGCCCCCCCCGATACGGCTACCACACACGTATGATGCGGCAATACAGAATCCTTTATAAAAGCAGCAATTTTTTCGTCGAACAACATTAAGTATTTTCTATTTTTAATGTTCAAAAAACATGGATTTATTTTAAAGCAACGCGTGATACTTTTTTAGGTTTTTGTTGATCATCGCAAAAGATATTTAATCCTTAGAAAGCCACCGAACTTTTCTAAGCTGAAAATTCTAGTGCACGAATTCTACGACAAGAATCCTTGACCTCTTTTTAAAATAAGCGCATGAATAGCGCACGTCTCCTTTAGCGCTGTTGCGTTTATGACCATCATCTCTGTGCTTTTTATTGCCTCCCTTATCGCTGTCCTTGCCTCGCTTTTTATCGGTCTTTTCAGCTTTATCAAAGGCGGTGCTTATGCCAAAAAACACGCAAATGCTCTCATGAGAGCGCGCATTTTTCTTCAAGGACTCGCCCTCCTTCTTTTTTTTATCATGCTATGGCTAAAATCTTAGGAAAAAGGCAGCACACATGGTTCTTCTTTCACGTATTTACACTAAAACGGGCGACAAAGGCACAACGTCCCTTGGCAATGCCACCCGTGTTTCAAAATCGAGTGTGCGCATTGAGGCCATTGGCACCGTGGATGAAGTGAATGCCAGCCTCGGCCTGTGCCGCCTTTATACCAAAGATCATGAGGACATCGACCGTGTATTGTCCCACATTCAAAATGATTTATTTGATATGGGCGCGGACCTTTGCATGCCTGAAACAAAAAACACAGCGGACGAGCTTCGCATCCTCCCCTCGCAAGTTCTTTTTCTTGAGGCGCAAATTGATCATTTTAATGAAAAACTGCAGCCCCTGCGTTCTTTTGTTCTGCCTGGCGGATCACATCTTGCCGCAACATTGCATCAATCGCGCACGATTACACGTCGATCTGAACGTGTAGCCTGTCACCTTTTGGAAGAAGATTCTGCGCTGAATCTCCATATTATCAAGTATCTTAATCGCCTCTCAGACCTTTTGTTTGTCCTCGCACGCATTGCCAATGATAACGGAAAAACGGATGTTTTGTGGGTGCCGGGCGCTCATCGTTAGGGGCGTATTAGCATCAAAATACAACAACCTTTTTTAGTAAATAAACATATATTATGTACATTTACTACATGCAACATTACTATATGCAGTTTTACACTATACGTACTGACTAAAAAAAGCACGCAATGGCTCACTCACATGAGAACTTTCTTTTCTATCTTTTTTCTTATCCTTGCATGTTCATTAAATTTTTTTTAAAATTATTTCATAAAGATTTTATCTAAAACACATGATGAACCTTCGTCTTGGCACTGATTTTATTGCAAGCATGATCACAGGGAGCATCATTGGCTATTGGATTGATCGCTGGTTTGCAACCTCGCCCTTTTTCCTTATTCTCTTTATTATCTTGGGCTTTGCCGCAGGATGTCGTACACTGATGAGAGCCTCTTCTGCTCAGCAAAAATCCTCGCCTTCCAAAGGAGACGCACCCGATGCATGATCCTCTTCATCAGTTTGAAGTTCACCCCCTCATCAAGCTTGAGCTTATGGGCTACGATATCTCCTTTACAAACGCATCCCTCTTTATGGTCATTGCAACCGTACTCGTCTGTCTTTTTTTTCTACGGCAAAAGCAAGAGCTTGTTCCCGGATATATCCAATATATTCAAGAGGCCAGTCTCACTTTTATTAATAACATCACGCACACGTCCGTAGGCCCGGAAGGTTTGGTTTTTGCACCGTATATTTTTTGTCTATTTTTATTTATTTTTGCAGGAAATTATATTGGCCTTGCGCCTTATACATTTACATTCACAAGCCATCTTATTGTAACATTTAGCCTTGCCATTATCGTTTTTCTAACGACAACAGTAATTGGATTTTACAAGCATGGTTTTCATTTTTTACGCTTTTTTTTTCCAAAAGGACTTCCTCCCATTGTCGCCCCTATCCTGATTCCCATTGAGATTATTTCCTATCTATCGCGTCCTGTCAGCCTCAGTATTCGTCTTTTTGCGAATATGGTTGCCGGTCACACGATGCTTAAAATCTTCGCTGGATTCGCCCTCGTTCTTGGTTCCACGGAGTTTTTCCCAGCAGCGCTTTTACCCATTATTGCGAATGCTGGAGTGCTTGTCTTTGAGTGTTTAATTGCTTTTTTGCAAGCTTATGTTTTTACCATGTTAACGTGCATTTATTTAAATGATACGCTGAATTTACATTAATTTTTTTTAAGGAGTTTTTTTATTATGGATATTCAAGCAGCAAAAATGATTGGCGCTGGCCTTGCAATGATCGCACTTCTTGGTGTTGGTCTTGGTTTGGGGAATCTTTTCTCAAATCTTATTAATGCAATTGCCCGCAATCCTTCCGCCAAAAATGAGATTTTCCCTGTGGGCATGATTGGGTTTGCCTTAACAGAATCAATTGCTCTTTTAGCCTTTATCGTCGCGATGATTATTCTCTTTAAATAGATGTGACGTTTTATGCCTCAGTTTGACCCGACTCATTTTGTCTCGCAGATTTTTTGGATGCTTATTTGCTTTTTTATTTTAGTCATC
Source organism: Pseudomonadota bacterium (assembly GCA_021808925.1). Lineage (GTDB taxonomy): Bacteria > Pseudomonadota > Alphaproteobacteria > Paracaedibacterales > JAKBAR01 > JAKBAR01. Next base: position 67,802 of record JAKBAR010000002.1, read on the forward strand.
GTCATGACACAGTTTGCTGTGCCCCGCATTCAAAAAGGCATCCATAAACGCGCAAATTACCTTCAAGATCTTAAAAACCTTGAGGGGATTTACCTGACGCAAATTGATGAACTGACAGAGCGCATGAATACGCTGAAACAAGAACATCATGACAAGACAAAACATAGGATTGATAAGGTGCATCTCTCGCTTTTAGAGGAGAAGGAAGCAGTCCTTCATAAGCTTCAAGAAGACTTTGAAAAAGCACGTCACCTCGCCCGTGAAGCCACTGCCAAAGAAATGAATCATCTGCGCGCGGAGATTCCTTCAATTGCAAAAGAGCTAGCATCCCTTTTGCTGCAAAACACACTTGTCCATTCTTCCTCACAAAGGCCCAAAAAGCATGTTCTCTCCTGATTTCGCCTATTTCATAAGCTTTCTCCTCTTTTCTTTTTTTGCTTATCGCTATGGGCACAAAAAAATGCGCAGCTTTTTAGACAGTAGAATTCAAGCGATTGCCGAAAAAATGACTCTTTTTAATCAGGAAAAAGAGGAGGCGCAGCTCACTCTCAGCAGCATAAAGCAAGCTCTTTTCTCCTTTCAAGAGGGCCTTAAAGAAAGAGATCAGGAGCTTGACGCTTATATTGAATCCATGAAGGAAGAGCATAAAAAACAGCTTTTGGAGCTCATTCATGAGCATGAAGAAAGCCAAAGAAGCATTCTTGATTATGAACGACACGCCTCTTTTCAAGCCCTTCATGATGAGATTATTGAGGCTGTGATCCAAAGGGTTAAAAAAGAAATGTTAACAACCCCCATCCACCAAGAGTCTTTCGCCCACAAAAGTCTTTTCATGCTTCAAGAGAGCCTCAAGTAGCTTTTCAACGCTAAAATTTCAAGGGGAAAAGTGTTATTTTTTTAACAATATGTCGCTTAAATACTTGACGTTTCAGCTCAAAAACGATACACCTAATTTAGTTATGGCGGGTGTAGCTCAGTCGGTTAGAGCGCAAGATTGTGGCTCTTGAGGCCGCCGGTTCGATTCCGGTCACTCGCCCCATTTTTATCAATGTTTTTAGTTTTTTCCCAGAAGCCTTTAGTAAATTTTCATATTATATATGCATTTACTCTATGCAGGTTTCCTAAAATAGACGCTATTAGGGGGCACTTTCCTCTAACTCACTCCGCGTTAAAGCCTTTATACTCAGCGCATGAATCGGAAAAGGGATATCATTCTTAAAAAGTTCTAGAACTTTTTGATGACGTGCAAGGCGGCTCATCCCCTCAAAGATATCACTGACAATCGTCACCTTATAATGACCGCCAGCACCAGCTTCTTTATGGCCCGCATGCAAGTGACTTTCATCCTTTACAACCACCTCCGCCCCGTTAAAAGCGCTACACAGACGGTCATGAATCAGATGCACTATTTCTTGCATAAAAGCCTCTTTAACTTCAGAAAAATTCACTCACAAAAAAACCCCAAAGACTTCTAACGTCTTCAGGGCTTAAAAAAAGGAAAAAGAAAGACTAACGATTAGTCTTCAGAGTCCACGACTGCGTCGGATGACTTTGCGGACTCGTCTCGATCAATAAATTCGATCACAGCCATCGGTGCATTATCGCCATAGCGAAACCCAGCTTTCATAACGCGGGTGTAACCACCTTGACGGGAGGCATAGCGCGTGGAGAGAGTCGTCATAAGTTTATTCACAAGCACCTCGTCTTGAAGCTCAGCAATCAGCTGGCGACGCACATGAAGGCTGTTGTCGCGCGCTTTTGTTACAAGCTTTTCAACAATAGGACGAAGGTCCTTCGCCTTTGGAAGAGTTGTTTTAATCTGCTCATATTTAATCAAGCTTTGCGCAAGATTCTTAAACAGTGCTTTGCGATGGGAGGACGTTCTGTTCAGTTTACGTCCGCTTATACCATGTCTCATTTTTATTCTCCAATTTCTCTTCGATATTTATTTTTTATGCGTAAGGATCTTCTAATTTCTTAGCAAGATCTTCGATGTTTTCTGGTGGCCAATTTTGAATTGTCATGCCAAAATTTAACCCCATTTGCCCTAAAACTTCGCGAATCTCATTGAGTGACTTACGACCAAAATTGGGCGTGCGGAGCATCTCCCCTTCGGTTTTTTGGACAAGGTCACCAATGTAAATAATATTTTCTGTCTTCAAACAATTTGCTGAACGCACTGAAAGCTCAAGCTCTTCCACCTTGCGCAAAAGATTACGATTGAACGGTAATTCCTCACGGGCAGCCATTTTTTCCACATGACGTGGCTCGTCAAAATTAATCAGCACCTGCAATTGATCTTGAAGAATACGTGCAGCAAGCGCCAACGCATCATCCGGCTTCATCGAACCATCTGTCGTAATGCGCATCGTCAATTTGTCATAGTCTGTGCGTTGGCCTACACGGGTTTGGTCTACTTTGTAGAAAACTTTTTTAATCGGGCTAAAAATAGCATCAATCGGAATCACACCCAGAGGCTTATCTTCCTGTTGAAGTTGTGCAGCCGAAACATAGCCCTTGCCACTTTCAACAGTGAACTCCACGTTTAGCTTTGCATTTTTATCTAGCGTGCAAATTAACACATCTGGATCAAGAATCTCAACTTCCGAAGGGCATTGAATATCGCGCGCATACACAGGCCCAGGATTGGAAGCCACAAGTTTTACACGCTTAGGAAGCTCTGAATTAAGCTTTACACCAATTGTTTTAAGATTGAGGACGATATCCGTCACATCTTCCATCACGCCAGGAATTGTTGAAAATTCATGCAGGACGCCATCCACCTTCAAGGATGTAATCGCAGCCCCTTGGAGAGATGACAGCAAAATACGACGGAGCGCATTTCCAATCGTCAAACCAAAACCACGCTCCAAAGGCTCAATCACAACCTCTGCCTCACGCAGGGTTTGATCTGCATAGTTAAAGTTAAGATTATACGGCTTAATAAGTGCTTGCCAGTTTTTCTGAATCACAGCTTTCCACCTAACTCTAAAAGATTAAACACGACGACGTTTGGGAGGACGGACACCATTATGGGGCACGGGGCTCACATCACGAATCACGGAGATATTAAACCCAACGGCCTGAAGTGCGCGCAGGGCGGTTTCACGTCCTGAACCAGGGCCGCTTACGATGACGGAGATATTTTTCATACCGTGCTCCATCGCTTTCTTTCCCGCATCCTCTGCAGCGACTTGTGCCGCATAAGGTGTTGATTTACGAGAGCCCTTAAAGCCCATCATACCTGCAGAAGACCAGGAAATAGCATTTCCATGCTCATCTGTCATTGTAATCATTGTATTGTTAAAACTTGCCGTAATGTGCGCAACGCCATTCAGGACATTTTTGCGCTCTCTCTTACGAACACGTGTTGCTTGCTTTTGTGCCATGTTAATTTGCCTTAATCAATTATTTCGATGCAATTTTCTTACCAGCGATAGGAACCGCTTTACCTTTGCGCGTACGTGCGTTTGTATGGGTTCGTTGACCACGTACAGGAAGGCCCTTACGATGACGAAGACCACGGTAGCAACCAAGATCCATCAGGCGTTTAATATTCATCGATACTTCACGACGCAGATCACCTTCAACCTTATAATCACTATCGATGGCTTCGCGAACGCGCAACACATCTTGATCAGACAATTGGTTCACACGAACCTGCATGTCAAATTGAAGTTTCTCCATAAGTTCCTTCGCACGCTTTGGACCAATACCATAAATATATGTCAAAGCAATCACTAAGCGTTTTTGCGTTGGAATGTTAACACCAGCTATACGAGCCACGTTTATTCTCCCCTATCGGTTTTATTTTTTAAAATAGTCAAAATATCTTCGCCAACCTTTTCAGGAGACAAAGAAGCATCTATCGAATGCACGACACCTTTTGAATTGTAATACTCCAAAATCGGCAATGTTTCAAGATAATATAACTCAAGACGCTTTTTTAATACATCCTCTTGGTCATCTTTGCGTGTGACAAACTCATGTCCTCCACAAAAATCACAAACACCCTCTTTTTTTGTAGGGTTAAATTTTGTGTGATACGTCGCACAACAATTTTTACACGTATACCGCCCAAGAATTCTTTCTAACAAGATCGCGTCATCAAGTTTAAACTCAATGACAACCTCGACAGATTGTCCTAAATCAGAAAACAGTTGCTCTAGCAATTTTGCTTGATTCAGTGTCCGTGGAATACCATCCAACAAAAGAGGTTTATCGGCACGCTTAGAAAGCTCTGTTTTAAAAACATCCATAATAATATCATCAGAAGGAAATCCGCCTTCGGACATAATAGACTCAAGCTTCTTACCAAGAGCCGTTCCTTCATTAATTTGAGAGCGCAAAAGGTTACCTGTCGCGATATACTCCCACCCTTGCTGACGACACAAAGTCTGCCCCTGCGTCCCTTTACCAGATCCAGGAGCCCCCATAAGAATAATGATCATTTTCCCCTGCCCTTTAAGGATGACTTTTTAATAAGTCCCTCGTACTGATGAGCAAGCAAATGGGAGATC
>JAKBAR010000030.1 GCA_021808925.1 Pseudomonadota bacterium
TGAGAAAAAGCTGCTCACTTCGTTTTTTTCAAGAGCGATCAAAAGAAAAAATCTTTCGCCCTTTGCAGAAAATTTAAGGCGTCTTGCCATTTAACGCAGCGATCAGCGCGTTTTTCTCGCCGAAAAAGACCTTTTCAACGCATAAAATCGTCAAAAAACCGCTCATAAGGAGACAGGCCTAAATCCTTGAATATCTTGATGGGATACAATGAGGATTCCGGCCTTTGGCAAAGATGTATCAAGGGCTGCTATCACCATCTCTGCATAATCGTGATTAAGGGAACTCAAAGGCTCATCCATAAGAAGCCACTGGGGTTTTTTCAAAAGAACGCGCACAAAATTAATACGTTGTTGCTCGCCCAGTGACAATCGATTTTGATAGTCAGCCACTTTGTCTAAGAAAGGCATAAGATGCTTTAGCTGACACTGAATCATAAGATTTTCAATGGTTTCTGTGTTATGCGTGTCTTCATCCAAAGGATATGTCAGACATTGCTTAAGGGTTCCTATGGGCATATAGGGTCTTTGGGGAATAATCATGGCCTCATCGCCAAGGGAAAGTCGCTTTCCATCCTGGTGAACATGAATGCCTGAGAGCATACGCAAAAGACTCGTCTTTCCTGTGCCAGAAGGGGCTTTTAGAATTTTTCGGTCTCCTGCTTTCAAATCAAATGCGGGAGATGTCCAAATGGGACTGCCCGTTGGCGTATGGAGGTGAAGGGAGGGGATGTGTATACCATGGCTATTAATTGGCAAGAGATGGTGGGGACTCTTTTCATGATTTTTCATGAGCTGCTTAAACGTCATAATACGTTGCAGTGACGCCACTGCCGATGCAATGCCTTGATATTCCATTATAATCGAAGAAAGTGACATATTGACTTCGCTAAACATTCCCCGAATTTGCATCAAAACACCCATAGTGATCACTCCTTTAAAATAGAGCGGCCCCACAAGGAAAAGGGGAACGAACATACTGGCATTCATATAAAAGTTTTGGAAAAGGTTAATATAAATCTGTCTTTTCAGAATCCTATAATAATTTTCTGTAATATCTTTAAACGTGGCATTAAGACCTTTATGCTCGACGTTTTCGCCTGAAAGTGTTGCGATTTCCTCACGACGTTCGAAAATGCGCATTAAGCGATAACGAAAATTTGCCTCGCGTTTTTCTTGCAGCCTATCCAGCTCGATCAACGGACCACCCACTTTAAATGTCACAAGAGTGCCAAGGAGAGAGTAAAGAAGCGACGCCCACACCAAGAGACCTGGAATATTAAAATTATAGCGACCAAAAGTGAAATCAAACGTACTCGACAGTTCCCATAAAATCGCGGAGAAGGTAATAAAATTCACACCTTCGCGGAAAAATGACAGCGCGATACCAATAAAGGCATAGCATACAGAATTTATATCTTGAGAAATACGTTGATCAGGGTTATCCATTTCCTTGGTCTGAAGGGCAATTCTATAGAAATTTTTATGGGCAAGCCAATCTGTCTGTAGGCGCACCGTCGACCACCGGCGCCAACGAAAGCTCAGCCACGCCGTAAGATAGTTACGGGAACAAAAATCAAAAAGAACAATCGCAATAAGTGGAATGAAAATTAAAACTTGATGGAGAAAAGCATTCAAGTCTTTTTGCTCAATCGTGTTAAAAAAATCCCGCGACCATGCGTTTAAAACAACCGCAATATACACAGAAATGAGGCTCATGGCCAAAAGTGCAATCATCCCTCCCCATGCGATTTTTTTCTCTTCTGAGCGCCACCACGGAAAAATGTGCTCGGATAAAATATGATAAAAGTGGCGAAGTCGCGTCATGGTTATGTTTTTTAAAAATTTAATCTTGCGATATTCTAAGGAAACGCTATGAAAATACAATCTTTAATTGTGTTTGTTATTCGGTAAGTATTTTTTTCTTGGGGGAACATTGTCTGGGAAAAATCTTTCAAAACCGTTAATCCGTAGCGTATAATCTTCCTCAGATTTCAAATTTTATGAGCGTCTTTATCTTATGCATTCGTTACATAACCACTTCAATCATCCTTCAGTGATCGAGGCCATTTCAAAATCCTTGGAGGATTTGCCCCACGTTGTGATTTACACAGATGGAGCGTGTAGTGGAAATCCTGGGCCAGGGGGCTGGGGGGCTGTTTTACTTTTTAATGATTTATCCGAAGATATCTTTGGAGGAGAACGTGCCACGACGAATAATCGTATGGAAATGATCGCCGCGATTGAAGCGCTTAAAATCCTGCCTAAACCGTGTCAAGTGGATCTCTACACGGATAGCACCTATGTGAGAGATGGGCTGAATACATGGATCAAAGGATGGAAAAAAAATGGCTGGATGACAGCCTCTAAAACACCTGTTAAAAATAAAGATCTGTGGCAAGCGTTGGACCAACTAAAGGATCAGCATAAGGTGACCTGGCACTGGGTCAAAGGTCATGCGGGTAATGTGTATAACGAACGTGCAGACGATTTGGCGCGGTCAGCAATTGTGACACAGACATTCAAAAACGAATAAAAAGGAGATTAAGTTCTATGTTTTTAAAATGTTTAAAGGTTTTAAGTTTAACTATCCTCTTGGCTTTTGGAGGTTATAATAGTGTCTTTGCGGTCTTTGATCCTATTGAGATTACGTCAAAAGATAACAATGTTTACACAATCTACCATCCTGAAAAAAGGGAGGAACTTCCAAAAGAAATCGAAAATAGCATTAAAAAAGAATTTGTCACTGTGTTTTCAGAGGTTTATGAAAAATATTCCCTCGAAGATCTTGGTAAAAAAGGTATCTTTGACAGCAAAGAAGCGTGGCTTAACGCTGCAATCAATGGAGAGATTGATGAATTTAAAGAGGGAAAGATCGATCTTTTTTATTTGCTCAGTAAAGAGGGTAACTTTATAGGTTTTGGAACCGCTCTTTATAACAAAGAGACACACGATCTTTACGGGAGTCAGGGCTTTTTGATAAAGAATCATCAAAACAAAGGGCTTTTGAAAACCGCTCTTTTGGCCATTTTATCGAAAAATCTTTATGAGGGGATAAAAACACTTTCTCTTGACGTACGTCATGTGAATGAAAAAGCCATCAAATCCTATGAAACACTGGGGTTTGAGAAGCAAGAGGAAACCTGTGGCGGTTATGATAAAAAATACTATAGCGGGTACAAGGCATCCATTGAAAAACTTATGAACATTTTTAAGAAAAAAAACTAAAGAAACGCTAGGGAAGTATTATGAAATTTTAAAGAAAAAGAATTACTTTCATCATTTTAAAAGGGGGGGATTCACCTCCCCCTTTTTTAAGTGATATCCTCGGAAGTATCTCGTTTAGTTAGTCTTGTTTTTCAGGAGAAATTAATATCAAAGAAATAAAGCTACTTCCTTAAAAAAGGAGGTAGCTTTGCGAGGTCTAAGACAATAAAGCAATCTCATCATTGGAAGATAAAGCACTATGTCCTTCATGGGCTTGCACCGTAAGCGAATCATCATCACGATTATGCGCAATAGCACGAAGGCGTGAGATTACACTGCCCGTTCCCGCAGGAATAAGACGCCCAACGATCACATTTTCCTTGAGCCCAGCGAGATCATCCATTTTGCCAGAAATCGCTGCTTCGGTCAGAACGCGCGTTGTTTCTTGGAAGGATGCGGCAGAGATAAAGGATTTTGTCTGCAGCGATGCTTTCGTAATACCTTGAAGAACGGGTATCGCACGCGCCAGACGACGTCCTTCAATGTCAGCTGCTTTATTGATCGCCTCAAACTCTGCACGATCAACTTGCTCTCCAAGAAGAAGTGTTGTCTCACCTGGATCCACAACCTCGAGTTTCTGTAACATCTGACGGACAATCACTTCAATGTGTTTATCATTAATTTTAATACCCTGGAGACGATAAACCTGTTGGATTTCACTCACAAGATAACTTGCCAAGGCTTCTACACCCAAAATACGTAAAATATCGTGTGGCACAGGATTCCCATCCACAAGAATATCACCACGTTTAACCATATCCCCCTCGTGAACTGTCACGTGACGTCCTTTGGGGACCAAGTACTCAATAGGAGGTTGGTTTTCATCCATTGGCACCAGCATAATACGGCGTTTCATTTTATAATCTTTACCGTACTCAATACGGCCATCGCACTCTGCAATAATCGCAGCATCTTTAGGTTGACGCGCTTCAAAAAGCTCAGACACACGTGGCAAACCCCCCGTAATATCGCGGTTTTTGGCTGTTTCTTGAGGCACACGGGCAATAATATCACCCGCTTTAATCACACCACCATTTTCCACAGAAAGAACAGCATCCACAGGCAAGAAGTAACGTGCTTCGAGACCATTTTGGAGAATAACGGGATTGCCTTTTTTATCGCGAATCGAAATCATCGGCCTAAGATCAGAACTGCGTGCTTGCTGTTTCCAATCCACAACCACACGACTGGAGATACCTGTTGCCTCGTCCACGACCTCGCGCATGGAAAGTCCCTCTGTAAGGTCAACGAAGTGAACAATACCTTCTTTTTCAGAAATCACAGGAATCGTATAAGGATCCCACTCCACAAGCTTTTGACCAGGAGCAACCGCATCCCCCTCTTTCACTAAAAGACGCGCACCATAAGGAAGGCGGTGGCGCACTTTTTCACGGTCACGCTCATCCACGATCACAACCTCAGAAATACGGGAAATAACGATGGATACGCCTTGGCTATTGGTGACGATATTCGGGTTTTTAATTGTAATTTTTCCTGCATAGGCGGATTCAATACTTGATTGCTCCGTTCCCACTTTTGCAGCACCACCAATGTGGAAGGTTCGCATGGTTAGCTGTGTTCCAGGCTCACCAATGGACTGTGCAGCAATGACGCCCACAGCCTCGCCCATATTCGCCGGTGTACCCCGCGCAAGATCGCGTCCATAGCACTTAGAACAAAGCCCAAAATGCGTTTGACACGTCAGCACAGAGCGGATCATCACCATATCAACGCCGGCGTTATGAATCGTCTCAACCTCGTCTTCTTCAATGAGTTTTCCAGCAGGCACAATCACCTCACCCGTATGTGAGTGAATAATATCCACAGCCGCCGTACGACCAAGAATACGCTCACCAAGGGAGGCAATAATATCGCCACTTTCGATCACAGCACGCATTAATATACCCTTTTCCGTGCCACAATCGACTTCTGTAATAATACAATCTTGAGCCACGTCCACAAGACGGCGCGTAAGATAACCGGAGTTTGCCGTTTTAAGCGCCGTATCTGAAAGTCCTTTGCGCGTACCATGGGTGGAAATAAAGTACTCAAGAACGTTCAACCCTTCTTTAAAGTTCGAGATAATCGGCGTCTCAAGAATATCCCCCGATGGTTTTGCCATCAGACCACGCATACCTGCAAGCTGCTTCATTTGAGCCGCCGAACCACGCGCCTTTGAATGGGCCATCATATAAACGGCGTTCAATGGTTCACCTGGTGCTGCTTTTGACATCGCCGACATCATTGCATCTGCGACTTTATCTGAACACTGGGACCAGGCATCCACAACCTTGTTATATTTTTCACCCTGTGTGATCAAACCATCCAAATATTGTTGTTCATATTCAGAAACAAAATCTTTTGTATCCGAAATCAGTTTTTTCTTTTCCTCAGGAATAATCAAATCGTCTTTACCAAAGGAAATACCACTCTCTGTTGCATAGCGGAAGCCAAGGCCCATGATTTTATCAACAAAAATCACCGTATCCTTTTGACCAGAATAGCGATAAACCGCTTCGACAAGGTTTTGAATTTCTTTGGAGCTCAGCGTCTGATTCACCAGTGCAAAGGGAATATCGCGGTTGCAAGGTACAACCTGCCATAAAATCGCGCGCCCTGGTGTTGTTTCGACGCGCATACGTTTCATCACGCCATCTTCTTGCATCAAATCAAGACGCAGCCAAATTTTAGAATGAAGGTGTACTGTTTTCTCAAAAAGCGCATGCTCAATTTCGGCGACATTCGAAAACACCATCCCCTCGCCCGCCATTCCCTCACGCAGGAGAGATAAGTGATACAGCCCAAGGACAATATCCTTTGACGGAACGATAATAGGACTGCCGTTTGCTGGGTTCAAAATGTTATTTGATGACATCATCAGCACACGGGATTCGAGTTGCGCCTCAAGGGATAGTGGCACGTGAACAGCCATTTGGTCACCGTCAAAGTCTGCGTTAAAAGCAGCACACACAAGCGGGTGCAATTGAATCGCTTTGCCTTCAATAAGAATAGGCTCAAACGCCTGAATACCCAGTCTGTGCAGTGTCGGTGCACGGTTCAACATAACAGGATGCTCGCGAATGACCTCTTCTAGAATATCCCATACTTCGGGGCGCTCCTTTTCCACCATGCGTTTAGCGGCTTTGAGTGTGCTTGCAAGGCCATAACGCTCGAGGCGTGAATACACAAAAGGCTTAAAAAGCTCCAGCGCCATTTTCTTTGGCAAACCACATTGATGCAGTTTAAGCTCAGGACCGACAACGATCACAGAGCGCCCGGAGTAATCCACGCGCTTTCCAAGAAGGTTTTGACGGAATCGTCCCTGTTTACCTTTGAGCATATCTGCCAAGGATTTAAGAGGGCGCTTATTCGCTCCCACAATCGCACGCCCACGACGCCCGTTATCAAACAGTGCATCCACAGATTCTTGCAGCATACGCTTTTCATTTCGCACGATAATTTCAGGTGCACGAAGTTCAATCAGTCGCTTAAGACGATTATTACGGTTAATCACACGGCGATAAAGATCGTTCAAATCAGATGTGGCAAAACGCCCTCCATCCAAAGGAACAAGGGGGCGAAGCTCTGGTGGAATGACTGGCACAACGTCCATAATCAACCACTCTGGCTTTGTATCAGACTCTATAAATGCTTCAATCAATTTGAGGCGTTTAGAAAGTTTTTTACGGCGCATTTCCGAGGTTGTTTGCAATAAATCCTCACGCAGCTCAATGCGCTCTGCTTCTGGATTAATTTTTTGCAAGAGTACTTTTAAAGCCTCTGCACCGATCCCGGCTGTAAAGGCATCTTCACCAAATTCATCTTGGGCGCGAACATATTCTTCCTCGGTAACGAGTTGCTTTTCCTTAAACGTCGTCATACCGGGGTCAATAATAATATAAGACTCGAAATAAAGAACGCGCTCTAAATCTTTAAGAGTAATATCAAGCAGCATACCAATACGGCTTGGCAGTGACTTTGTAAACCAAATGTGCGCCACAGGCGAGGCCAGCTCGATATGCCCCATGCGATCACGGCGAACCTTACTAAGAGTGACTTCCACACCGCATTTTTCACAAATCACACCGCGGTATTTCATGCGTTTATATTTTCCGCACAGACACTCATAGTCCTTCACAGGACCAAAAATACGCGCACAGAAAAGACCATCGCGTTCTGGTTTGAACGTACGATAATTAATGGTTTCAGGTTTTTTAACCTCGCCATAGGACCAGGAGCGAATCCGCTCGCTGCTGGCAATGGAAATTTTTAAAGCATCAAAACCAGGAATGATTTCTGCGCTTGTTGTCGCTCTTTGAATCAGTTGCTTTGTCATTATTTCTCTCCCAGGGTCTTAATACTTTTGCTCAAAGGACATATTCAATGCAAGAGAGCGAAGCTCTTTTACAAGAACGTTAAAGGATTCAGGAATACCCGCTTCCATATTATCATCACCGCGCACAATGGATTCGTACGCTTTTGTACGGCCCGCCACGTCGTCTGATTTTATCGTTAGCATTTCTTGAAGGGTATAAGCCGCACCATACGCTTCAAGCGCCCATACTTCCATTTCTCCAAAGCGCTGACCACCGAACTGTGCTTTACCCCCAAGCGGTTGTTGGGTCACAAGACTGTAAGGCCCAATAGAGCGTGCGTGAATCTTATCATCCACCAAGTGATGGAGTTTTAGAACATAAATTTGCCCCACCGTTACAGGACGCTCAAACGCTTCCCCCGTGCGACCATCAATGAGTGTGACCTGACCGGATTGTGCAAATCCTGACTGAACTAAGTGCTCATTAATATCATTTTCTCGTGCACCATCAAAGACAGGGGTTGCCATCGGCACGCCTTTGAAGAGATTGTGCGACATCTCCAGGACTTCATCATCGGACATTTTTTGAAGATCGGCCTGATCGTCTTTCGATACATAAATATCTTTAAGTTTGCTGCGTACATCATCAATTGTTGCTGTGTTTGCTTTATACGCGCGAACGGCACCCTGGATCTGCTCGCCCATTTTATACGCCGCAGCGCCAAGATGAGTTTCCAAAATTTGCCCCACGTTCATACGTGATGGCACACCCAGTGGATTGAGAATAATATCCATCGGCGTTCCATCCTCAAGGTGAGGCATGTCTTCAAGCGGTACAATCCGTGACACAACACCTTTGTTCCCGTGGCGCCCCGCCATTTTATCGCCGGGTTGAAGTTTACGCTTTACGGCAATAAACACCTTTACCATTTTTAATACCCCGGGTGGAAGCTCATCACCACGACGGAGTTTATCGACTTTATTTTCAAACTTTGCCTGAAGTTTTGCAATGCTGGCGTCAATTTCAGCTTTGAGGCTATCAATATCACGCATCACTTTATCATTGGCAACACCAAGTTGACGAAGTTGCATCCGTGAACAAGAATCAATCAGTTGCTTTGTAATTTTCACACCTGTTTTAATGTCTTTAGGTGCGCTTATAAGCTCTTGGCCAATCAGTTTTTCCTCGAGACGTTGAAAGAAACTTCCCTCTAAAATAGCACGCTCTGCATCGCGTTCCTTGGAAAGGCGGTCAATTTCTGCACGCTCAATCGCAATCGCACGTTCATCTTTGTCCACACCGCGCCTTGAAAACACACGAACCTCAACAACAGTACCACTCACGCCAGGAGGAACGCGCAAGGAGGAATCCTTTACATCCGCAGCCTTCTCGCCAAAAATCGCCCGCAGCAATTTTTCCTCAGGCGTCATGGGAACTTCGCCTTTGGGGGTGACTTTACCCACAAGAACATCACCCGCAGCTACTTCTGCACCCACATAAACAATGCCTGCTTCGTCCAAATTGCTCAAAGCCTCATCGCCGACATTGGGAATATCGCGTGTGATTTCTTCGTTGCCCAGTTTTGTATCGCGCGCCATGACCTCGAATTCTTCGATATGAATCGAGGTGAAAACATCATCACGCACAATACGCTCGGAGATAATAATAGAGTCTTCGAAGTTATAACCCTGCCACGATAAAAAGCCCACAAGCACATTACGCCCAAGGGCAAGCTCACCCATATCTGTGGAGGGGCCATCTGCAACGATATCGCCTGCTTTAACAATATCACCTTTTTTCACAAGGGGTTTTTGATTAATACACGTGCTCATGTTCGAGCGTTGGAATTTTTGCAAGTTATAAATATCCACACCTTCGGTTGTACCATCACTTGCTGTCGCACGAATCACAATGTGACGCCCATCGACTTGATCAATAATACCTGGGCGTTTTGCAACAACGGCCGCACCAGAGTCACGCGCCACAACAGCTTCCATTCCTGTTCCCACAAAAGGAGCTTCGGCACGCAGCAAAGGAACCGCCTGGCGTTGCATGTTGGATCCCATGAGCGCACGACTCGCGTCATCATTTTCAAGGAAGGGAATTAAGGACGCTGCCACGGACACAAGTTGCTTTGGCGAAACGTCAACAAGGGTAACTTCTGATTTTGGGAAAATACCAAACTCACCGGCCTTGCGGCAAATCACAAAATCTTCTTTGATCGAACCATCTTTGTTCAGGTCAATACTTGCCTGAGCAATTGTATGGCGGGTCTCTTCCATAGCAGTAAGATAAAGCACTTCACTTGTCACTTTGCCATCCACAACCTTGCGGTAAGGACTTTCAATAAAACCATATTGATTGACTTTTGCAAAGGTCGAGAGAGAGTTAATCAAACCAATGTTTGGACCTTCGGGTGTTTCAATCGGACAAATACGTCCATAATGTGTGGGGTGCACGTCACGCACCTCAAAACCTGCGCGATCGCGGGATAAACCGCCTGGGCCAAGGGCCGAAAGGCGACGCTTGTGGGTAATTTCCGAAAGAGGATTCGTTTGATCCATAAACTGAGAAAGCTGAGAGGATCCAAAAAATTCACGAATTGCTGCAGCCACAGGCTTTGCATTTATAAGATCATGGGGCATCACAGAATCAATATCCACAGCACTCATACGTTCACGAATAGCGCGCTCCATCCGCAAAAGTCCTACGCGGTATTGATTTTCTAAAAGTTCTCCCACAGAACGCACACGACGGTTTCCAAGGTTATCAATATCGTCGATCTCACCACGGCCATCTTTCAGATCAAGAAGTACACGCATGATTGAAATAATATCATCTTTACGCAACACGCGCTCTGTATCCGGAACAATCATACCAAGGCGTGCGTTCATCTTTACGCGCCCTACAGCGGACAAATCATATTTTTCTGAATCAAAGAAAAGACCTTTGTAGAGAATTTCTGCGCCCTCAAGTGTTTGCGGCTCACCCGGACGAAGAATGCGGTAAATATCAAGCAGAGCTTCCTCACGGTTTTGGTTGCGATCCGCCATCAACGTATTGCGCAAATACGGACCAACATTCACGTGATCAATATTAAGGACAGGAATTTCTTTGAGGCCAAGGTCAATCAAAGTCGCCAAGTTGGACTCTGTAATTTCCTCACCGGCTTCAATATAAATCTCGCCAGTTTCTTCATTGATATAGTCATGAGCAATATACTGTCCCATTAAATCTTCTGATTTTAAAAGAACCTCGGCAAGACCTTCTGTTGCTAATTTTTTGGCGAGGCGCGGCGTTACTTTTGTGCCAGCTTCAGCAACAACCTGACCTGTTTTTGCGTCAATAAGGTCAACAATAAGTTTCACACCTTTATAACGCTCAGGATTATACTCAACCTTCCAATCTTTTTTATGTTTTTTATAGGTAATAATAGTATAAAAAGCGTGAAGGATTTCTTCGCGTGACATCCCAGTAATAAGGTTTTGAGGAAGTGTTTCTCCTTTTGCATCGTATTCTTTACGAAGAGCCACCGTACGCTCTGAATCAAGCGCCATCATAAATGTTGTCACAGGCATCTTGCGACGACGATCAATACGCACATTAATGGTATCTTTGGGATCAAACTCAAAATCAAGCCAGGACCCACGGTAGGGAACAACACGGGCCGCAAAAAGATATTTTCCAGAAGAGTGGGTTTTGCCCTTGTCATGATCAAAAAAGACGCCGGGGCTTCTGTGCATCTGAGATACAATCACACGCTCGATACCGTTCACAATAAACGTACCACGATCGGTCATTAAGGGCATGTCGCCCATATAGACATCTTGTTCTTTGATATCGCGAATAGAGCGCGCACCCGTATCCGCATCCACATCCCACACGACTAGACGAAAGGTTACTTTGAGGGGCGATGCATAAGTAAGACCTCTCAGGCGGCACTCGTCCTCGTCATATTTGGGCTCATCAAAGTCATAGTGAAAAAACTCAAGCTGTGACTTCCCAGAAAAATCTTTAATAGGAAACATTCCCTTAAAAACTTCGTTAAGCCCGATCAGCTGACGCTTTTCTTGGGGAATATTCATTTGCAAAAATGCGTCAAAGGACGATTTTTGAAGCTCAATGAGGTTAGGCATAGGCGCCACCTCAGGGATTCTTCCAAAGCTTTTACGAAAACGCTTACGACCTGTGAATGACCGAATCATCTAAATATTCCCTCTTTCAATTGTAAAATAAAAAAAGCACCTAGTTAATAATATGAAAAACCATCATATTACAAAAAAAGTGCTCTCGAAAAAAGGCAACAAAAAGCCTTGTTGTTTTAAACAACGACCATTTTGTTGCCTCATAAAAAGTCTCCAAAAGCTGAATCTTATTTAATTTCAACCTTTGCACCAGCGTCTTCAAGCTGTTTTTTAATCTTATCCGCTTCGTCTTTGCTAACGCCTGTTTTAACGGGCTTTGGTGCGCCCTCAACAAGGTCTTTCGCTTCTTTAAGACCCAAGCCTGTGATTGCACGAACTTCTTTAATCGCATTGATTTTATTCGCACCTGCATCAGCAAGAATAACATCAAATTCTGTTTGTGCTTCAACAGCTTCACCAGCACCAGCAGCACCCGGTGCAGCCGCTACAGCTGCAGCGGCCACAACACCCCAATGCTCCTCAAGCTTTTTGACAAGGTCAGCTGCTTCGATGATTGTTAATTTTGAAAGCTCTTCGACGATTTTATCGAGATTTGCCATTTTAAAAACTCCTTCTAATTTTTTTTAATACTAAAAATACATTTAACAGATCAAAAACTAAGCTTCTTCGGCTTGTCTTTTTTCTGCATACAATTTTGTTACAAGCGCAAGCTTTGTCGCTGGTGCATTGATAACACAAAGAATTTGAGCCCTGATTTCATCAAGCGATGGAAGCTCGGCCAGCTTTTGAACACCTTGCGCATTAATCACTTGGCCATCAAAAAAACCACCAATGACCTTAAGGCGATCATTTTTCTTAGCAAACCCCACAACAGCTTTGGCTGCCGCAAGCGGATCCTTTGAAAAAGCTAATGCCGTTGGCCCCTTAAGCAAAGGCTCTAATCCTGCAAGAGGTGTCTCTTGAACAGCAATTTGCGCCAATGTGTTTTTTAGTACTTTGAATTCAGCACTTGTTGCACGGACTTGACGACGAAGCTCCGTTGCCTCCCCCACAGTGAGACCCATTTGATGGGTGACCACCACAAGAGAAGACTCTGTGAGCTTTTCTTTCATCTGTGCGACCAGTTCTGTTTTTTGTGAACGGTCCATATTTTACACTCCTAACAGTTCGGTTGATTAAACCAAAAACCCTTCACCGGAACCACCCGATGTTAGGTCATCTGTCCCAGAAGGAGTTTTATGTCCTTCTGTCTCATGCAGGCGGAGCCACTCTTTTGGCCCCATTATCTTTTTATTTTTACAAAAAGACCCACAATCTCGGACAGCATTTCAATAAAGCACGTTGCGCACTAGTTTTTTATCACTAGGCAGCAGGTGCCTCAAACTTTACACCAACCCCCATGGTAGAGCTCAGGCTCATACGTTTAACGTATGTTCCCTTAACACCCGCTGGGCGCGCTTTTTGCACAGCCCCCATGAACGCTTCGATATTTTCAACGAGTTTTTCTTCTGAAAAGCTTACTTTACCCACGCCTGCATGAATCACGCCGGCTTTTTCTGTGCGGTATTCAACTTGACCACCTTTAACAGCTTTAACAGCACCAGCAACATCCATTGTCACCGTTCCAAGTTTTGGATTGGGCATCAAGCCACGTGGACCAAGGATTTTACCCACTTTACCCACATGCACCATCATATCAGGTGTCGCGATACAGCGATCAAAGTTCATTTCGCCCTTTTGAATCATCTCAACGAGATCATCAGACCCAATAATATCCGCACCCGCAGCTTTCGCCTCATCGGCCTTAGGACCTTTTGCAAAAACAGCCACACGGTACGTTTTACCTGTGCCATGAGGAAGCTGCACAACACCGCGCACATTTTGCTCAGCTTTGCGCGCATCCACATTAAGATTCATCGCAATTTCAATGGATTCATCAAATTTTGCTTTGGCATGCGCTTTAACAATTTTGAGCGCTTCAGCTAAGGAATAGATTTTTTCACGATCAAACGCTTTATACGCATTTACAAGTTTTTTTCCAGCCATGATTTACTCCACCACTTCCAAGCCCATTGAACGGGCAGAACCAATCACCATCGTGCATGCAGCATCCAAATCATGCGCATTAAGATCTTTCATCTTTGTTTGAGCAATTTCACGAATTTGGTCCATCGTTACTTTTCCAACTGTCCCACGACCAGGTGTTTGGCTTCCTTTTTGAAGTTTCGCTGCCTTTTTCAAGAAAAAGCTATTGGGCGGTGTCTTCATCACAAAGGAAAACGTGCGATCTGCATACACAGAGATCACAACAGGAATCGGTGTGCCAGGCTCAATGCTTTGCGTTTGCGCATTAAATGCCTTACAAAACTCCATAATGTTCAAACCACGTTGACCAAGGGCTGGACCAATAGGTGGTGAGGGGTTAGCTTTACCCGCTGACACTTGCAGCTTGATATAGCCTGTAATTTTTTTTGCCATATGAATATCCTCAGTTAATTATAAAACAACTCTTTGCTGAGTTAGTGGTCCGACTTTCATGATAAATTTCTCCATAATAATTTTTAGAGCCATCATAATTATCTCCCACACTTTTAGCCCACCTCGGGCTAAAACTTGTTAAAATCTTTTTTATATTTTCTCCACTTGCGTGAATTCCAAATCAACGGGTGTCGGACGACCAAAAATCATCACGGATACTTTTAAGCGGGATTTGTCCGCATCAACTTCTTCGACAAGACCATTAAAGGACGTAAACGGACCATCACTCACACGCACTTGCTCACCCACTTGGAACGTCATTGTGTGACGTGGTTTTTCAACAGAATCCTGCACCTGCTTCATAATGCGGCCAACTTCTGCTTCTGAAATTGGGAAAGGCTTGCCGTTATTGCCTAAAACAGTGGATACTTTGGGTGTATTGCGCACAAGGTGCCAGGCTTCGTCCGTCAAATGCATTTTGACAAGGACATATCCTGGAAAATAATTCTTTTCAACAGTGGTTTTAACACCGCGCTTAATCTCAACAACTTCCTCAGAGGGGACTAAAATCTCTTCAAAATAATCCAAAAGCCCCTTACGCTCCGCTGTCTCCCGAATGGACTGCGCCACCTTTTTTTCAAATCCGGCATAGACCTGAAGAACATACCAAAGAGCTTTTTGCTGAGGCTTTTGCGACATAGAAACGAACAATCCTTTAAAGAAAAATCTGCATTAGCGAGAAGCGTAATCGATGATGCCATTAATGAGTTTATGGATAATTGTATCCACAAACATAAAATAAATGGCTGCAATCACAGCAAGGACAAACACAAAAACGGTTGTCATCATTGTCTCTCGGCGTGAAGGCCACGTGACTTTGCGCACCTCTTCACGAACCTCGGGGATAAATTTCCCTGTTTGCTTGATTATATTTGCCTTCTTCTCGACCATTGATCCCTTACCTAACCCATGCTGTGCAGCTTACACCTGGCAGGAGTGGAGGGTCTCGAACCCCCAACCTTCGGTTTTGGAGACCGACGCTCTAGCCAATTGAGCTACACTCCTAAAAAACGCCGACACTACAGCTGTGTTTTTATAGCCTTATTCGCACAGCTTGTCTAGAGGAAAAATCTTTAAATGGGCGCATAAAAAGCAGTCAGTGCATAAAAAAACCTCCCCCGCTAGGATAATTAAAAGAGAAGAGCATTTTCACCACTAAACTTAAAGAAGTTTAGAGAAATTCATTATAAATATCATAAATCATTAACTTAGAATTAACTCTTTAGACATATATGTATACAGCGTAAATGCTTAAATTTACAAAAAAGGTATAGATATTATGAATATAAAATCCTTTTTCCCCCTTATCGCAATTATCTTTTATCACCATCAAACCTTTGCGTCTCTCAAAGATGAAATGGAGGACGAGGACTCCCAATCCCTAAAAGTATTTGTTGAACAATCAGGAATGCAAGACTTTTCGATCAAAAATGAAAATCAGCTCGACCGGCTTTTTCATGCGATTAACAAAAATAATATTAGCACATTGCGAATAAAAAGCATTGATAAAAACCTGTATAAAAAACTATTTTTACACCTAAAAAACAACAAAATTTTAAAATGTTTTGATTTTGATTATACGTGCAATGATATGCATTTTATAAAATACCTGTCTCAGGTTATCAATACGATGCAGCTGGATACGCTGCACTTAAATTATTTATATGAGGAAGCCCCTCGTGAAGATGACACAAATGAAAAAAGAAATAATGCAATCATCACATTGTGGAAAAGCTTAGAGAAAAATCAAACACTCAATACTCTTATCGTTGGCTCATGGAGCACTTATCCTGAAAAAAGCGAGCACACACAAGCGATCATTAGCACACTCAGAAAAAATAAAAATATTACAGGTATTTCTTTTGAACACAGAGATTTTACACAAGTGTGCACAGGCCCCGAAGGGGATGTTCAAAAGAAAATAAAAATACTGATCAATAAAAATAATGCTCGGCAGAGTTTAAAAAAACTTATTGAGAAAGTCTTTCACTAGTGTGGAATGTATTATAAAAAAAGGGGGGGAATAAGCCCCCTTTCTATGGGCTTTTGAGGATAGCTTTAGAACCCTTTAAGTCTCTGAATAAAAGTTTACTCTGCATAGAATGTGTGTGAAAAATGATGTGCTCAATCAAAATAAAGAGATCATCGTGAAAAAAATTTTCTTCCTCGCTGTGGCGTTTTTGGCACTTACTCAACCTCTTAGGGCCGCAAGAGAGACTGTCGCAGAGCTCAAACTTAAGGATTTTGATCTAAGAGAATATTCCCAAAGAAGTGTGAACTGTAAATATATCTTTAAAAAAGATATCATAAGTGCTCACACACTGTCTTTGAATCTTCCCTATCTGACGCAAGATGCTTATGACGTTCTTTATGACGTGATTAAAGATGAAAAAAATATCAAAACCTTTCATATGGGTGTTTTGCATCGTGATGAGCAGGCGGATTTGTATCTTAAACTTCTTAATACATTAGCCTTGGAAAAAATAACTTTTGAGCAGTATCTTGGCGGAGAATGCTATTTCTATGAGGAATTGTGGCACGAGATTTCTAAGCACAGCACATTAAAGGAAATTACTTTTGACTATTATTATTTAGAAGAAAAAGATTGGAAGGTGATCACTTCCTTCATAGAAAAAAGTTCAATCGAAAAAGCTTTTATCCAAGATCAGCGCATAGGTTTTCATGAGGATGAAATATCTGACACATACTATGAAAAAATTGAAAAAGTATTTAGGGAAAAAAGAGAGAGCCAGAGTGGTATAGATTAAAAAAAAGGCGCCCAATGAGC
Source organism: Pseudomonadota bacterium (assembly GCA_021808925.1). GTDB lineage: Bacteria > Pseudomonadota > Alphaproteobacteria > Paracaedibacterales > JAKBAR01 > JAKBAR01. The sequence continues at coordinate 17,052 of JAKBAR010000030.1, forward strand.
GCCCTTTCTTTTTTTGTAAGGTTCAGAACTAAGCAATGATCTTAGCAACAACACCTGCACCAACAGTACGACCACCTTCACGGATCGCAAAGCGGAGACCTTCATCCATCGCGATAGGCGCGATGAGCTCAACCTTCATGCTGATATTATCACCAGGCATAACCATCTCAACGCCGCTTGGAAGCTCAATCGTTCCTGTTACGTCTGTTGTACGGAAATAGAACTGAGGACGATAGTTGCTAAAGAAAGGTGTGTGGCGACCGCCTTCGTCCTTTGTCAAAATATACGCCTCGCACTCAAATTTATTGTGTGGCTTAATGGAGCCAGGCGCAGAAAGAACTTGACCACGCTCAACATCTTCACGTTTTGTACCACGAAGAAGCGCACCAATGTTATCGCCTGCTTCACCTTGATCGAGAAGCTTGCGGAACATTTCAACACCTGTCATGACAGTCTTTGTTGTTGGGCGAAGGCCAACGATCTCAACTTCGTCACCCACTTTAACAATACCGCGCTCCACACGACCTGTCACAACTGTACCGCGACCGGAAATAGAGAACACATCTTCGATCGGCATCAAGAAAGGCTTATCTTTTGCGCGCTCTGGTTGTGGAATATACGCATCCACAGCAGCCATAAGATCAAGGATCGCTTGCTCACCAATAGCAGCTTCTCTGTCTTCAAGGGCGCAAAGTGCGGATCCTTTGACGATTGGAATATCGTCGCCAGGGAAACCATAAGAGCTCAAAAGCTCGCGCACTTCCATTTCAACAAGCTCAAGAAGCTCTGCGTCATCAACCATGTCAACTTTGTTCAAGAACACAACGAGAGCAGGCACACCAACCTGACGTGCAAGAAGAATATGCTCGCGTGTTTGGGGCATAGGGCCATCTGCAGCGGAAACAACAAGGATTGCGCCATCCATCTGTGCCGCACCTGTGATCATGTTTTTAACATAGTCAGCGTGTCCAGGACAGTCAACGTGTGCGTAATGACGATTTGCTGTTTCATACTCAACGTGAGCTGTCGAAATCGTAATACCGCGTGCGCGTTCCTCAGGAGCCGCATCGATATCACCATATGCTTTAAAAACAGCACCACCTGTTTTTGCCAATACTTTCGTAATAGCCGCTGTCAAACTTGTTTTACCGTGGTCAACGTGACCGATTGTTCCTATGTTGCAGTGCGGTTTATTCCGCTCAAATTTTGCCTTTGCCATCGTAATGTTCCTAACTTAAAAAAGTGGAGCGGGTGAAGGGAATCGAACCCTCATAGCCAGCTTGGAAGGCTGGAGCTTTACCACTAAGCTACACCCGCGATTTATTCCTATGGTGGAAGGAGTAGGATTCGAACCTACGTAGACATCCGTCGGCAGATTTACAGTCTGCTGCCTTTAACCACTCGGCCATCCTTCCAATCTATGCAATTGTTGTAAGGTATTTTCTTTACCGCGTCAATCCTTTTTAAAAAATCTAAGGCTGCACATCCAACATTCTTGCGCCTGCTTAGTCAGGATCTATTGTGGCTAGAGTTTATTCTATAATGTCCACTCCCCAAGGGGAGGGGATGCGCGTACTTTTGCGTGTGTTTGCTAGGGAAAATAGTTTGAATGCGTTGCGCGCGGGGTAGTCTTAAGGGGCGCTTTTTGGGGCGGTTTGGGCTTTACGCTCGCAGCAATTATAGCACTTTTTGTGATGATGCGCGGGATGAATCACCGGTAGCGTTGGGAAATTTCTCTCCAAAAAGGGATAACGCGGGCATAGTCCTGCCCCT
>JAKBAR010000031.1 GCA_021808925.1 Pseudomonadota bacterium
CCCACCCCTCGCTCCACCTCAACATGACTCGCCCGACTCCAAAACGGCACCGTTTCGAAGGCATCAGAAAAAGGTTGCCCTTTTCACTCATGAGGCCTATCCTGCAGAAACGCGCTTCCGCATGCAAAGGCCCGGCGTCCGCCACGCACGCCGCTTCACGGCATGTTTCTGACCACCAGACTCCACTTTACCACCCCAAAGGTTAATATTCTCTTAACACGCCCCAAAAAAATTCACCAAGCGAGCCGCTCAAATCGAGGCATTTTTTCACACAATGCCGTCAAAAACCACTAAAAATGGGAAAAATGCCCTAAAAACACCCAAAAATCACTAAAGACACGCCCAAACGATGAAAAAATCGATGAAATATCGCCTCAAGCAGGCTTTTTTAACGGAAATTCTCGCCCTCATCCCTGATTTTTTCACAACGATGCCCCAAAAATCACTAAAAATGGGAAAAATGCCCTAAAAACACCCAAAAATTGCGCAAATACGAGGTAATTATCATGAAAAAAGTTCTATAAAGGCGAAATATCGCCTCAAGCAGGCTTTTTTCGATCCGACAATGCCTTTTTTAACGGAAAATCCTCGCCCTCATCCCTGATTTTTTCACAACGATGCCCCAAAAATCACTAAAAATGGGAAAAAATTCACCTTTAAACGCGAAAAATGCCCTAAAATCCACGCAAAAATCACCTCAAATCAACTCCCATGAGTCCTCAAATCGAAGCATGATTTTTTTTACAGCCCTAAAAATCACAAAAAATCACCTCAGGCGAACCCCTTAGACAAAGTCCTCGAGAAAAACCTCAGACAAAAATGCACTCAGCATTGGCAATTCACTTTTCAAACGCGCAAAAATCCCTCAACCGCGCCCAACGCTTTTTCTTTTGCGAACACAGTGGATCACCCCCTTTATTTTTTTCCTTTGCCAGACGCTTCAACAGTCTAGACATTTTATGGGGATGTGATTTATGGTGAAGCATCCGATGTTCCCGTAGCTCAGCCGGATAGAGCGCAGGATTCCTAATCCTGAGGCCGTGGGTTCGAATCCCGCCGGGAACGCCACTTTATCACTGCGAGGTTTTATGAGTCTAGGTACAACGCCACAACTAAAAGCTGTTCCGCTGCCTGAGGGGTTTACTTATGTGAATACGCTCCATCCTGATTGTCGTATATCAGACCGCTATCAAAGCACTGATAATTTTTTAGGTCGCCCTTTTCCTCACTATTATAATGGTGCGATTATTTTATCAACGCATGCAGCAGAGGCGCTTATTCTTGTCCAAGAAGCTGTGGCGAAAGATGGCTTTGACCTTGTTTTTTATGATGGGTATCGGCCTCAAACAACCGTCGATGCTTTTATCGCGTGGGGAAGCGATATCGCGGATCAAAAAATGAAGGCTGAATATTATCCTCGCGTTGATAAAGCGCATACCTTTGATCTTGGATATATTGCAAAGCGCTCTGGGCATACACGGGGTAGCACGGTTGACCTTACACTCATTGAAAAAGGGAAAAAACTTCAGCAAACACAAAAGGTGAGGCGCCAACTTACAGATGGCTTTGAGTTCACATACCTCGACGATAATACGGTGGATATGCATACACATGTTGATTTATTTGACAATGCGTCGCACCATGATACAGATCTTGTGCCGAAAGAAGCGACAGCTAGGCGGAATTATTTAAGGAGCGCTATGGTTGCGGCTGGTTTTAAACCTTACAGCAAAGAATGGTGGCACTATACGCTTGCGGATGAGCCTTTTCCGGAAACCTATTTTGATTTTCCCGTAGCTTAAATTTTTAAAAATAAGAATTGAGAAACCGAATGACGACCTTTTCCATTGCGCATAAAAATTATAAAAAACCTCTTTTAAAAAACATTCAAGGACCTGTTCTTGTGACAGGAACGGGGGGGTTCATTGGTTTTCACGCGGCAAAAGCGTTATTGGATTTGGGTGTGGATGTCGTCGGTGTAGATAATTTAAATCCTTATTATGATGTTAAGATTAAGCATGATCGCACGGCGCTTTTGAAGCACTATAAAAATTTTAAATTCTATGAACATGACTTAAGTGATAAGGAAGCTATCGAAGAACTTTTTAATCGCTATCACTTTACCCATGTGATTCATCTTGCGGCCCAAGCGGGGGTGCGCTATTCCCTGACGCATCCTTTTTCTTATCTTAAAAGTAATATTGATGCATTTCTTGTTATGCTTGAGTGTGCCCGCCACGCGAAGAATTTTCAGCATATGGTCTATGCAAGCTCTTCCTCTGTTTATGGGATGAATACAAAAATGCCTTTTAGTGAGGATGATCCTGTGGAGCTTCCTATGTCCCTTTATGCAGTGACAAAGCGTTCGAATGAGCTTATGGCACAGAGTTACGCTCATCTTTATAAGATGCCACTGACGGGACTGCGTTTTTTTACAGTGTATGGTCCTTGGGGCCGTCCCGACATGGCAGCGTTTAAGTTTGTTAAAGCGATTTTGGAAGACAGCCCCATCGATGTGTATAATCACGGAAACATGGCGCGGGATTATACCTTTGTGGGGGATACGGTACGGGGTATTTTAGGGGCTCTTGATACGCAAGCGGATGTGACTCAGCAAAAACATCCTGTGTTTAACTTAGGGAATAATAAACTTGAAACCTTGGCGTATTTTATCGAGGTGCTTGAAAAACATATCGGTAAAAAAGCTCTTAAGAATATGATGGATATTCAGCCCGGGGATGTGCCTCAAACGTCTGCGGATATCACAAAGGCACAGGTGGCTTTTGACTACTCACCTTCCACAGATATTGACGAGGGGCTGAAACTCTTTATCGATTGGTACAAAGATTATTACGGCAAAAAATAGCCTGGAGATGCTTGAGAAAAGATGATCACTCTTTATAGCTATTTTCGCTCTTCATCCTCTTATCGTGTGCGCATTGCACTGCATCTTAAGGGCATTGAGCATCAGATTATTCCGATTGATCTACGTAAGGATGAGCATAAAACGCCCGCTTTTCAAGCACTTAATCCGCAACAAAATCTCCCAGTACTTGTAGATGGCGATCTGACACTGTCACAGTCTCTTGTCATTATTAACTACCTTGATCAAAAGTATCCTTCACCCTCTCTTCTGCCTGAGGATAAAAAACTTTTTTGGAAGGGGCGTGAGCTTGCTCTTTTTATTGCTTGCGAGATGCATCCCCTTAATAACTTGCGTGTTCTAAAATATCTCACAGGGCCCTTGCAACTCACAGAAGATCAAAAAAAAACATGGTATTTTCATTGGCTCAAAGAAGGGTTTGATGTGCTGGAAAAAGAACTTGCATGCTACGATGCGCCCTATGCTTTGTGCGCTCAACCCACCCTTGTGGATCTTTGCTTGATCCCGCAAATGTATAATGCACGGCGATTTGGATTTGATCTAACGCTCTATCCCCGCTTGTGTGCGATTGAAGCATCATGTTTAGCTTTGGATGCTTTTCAAAAAGCTGCGCCTGAAGCTCAAATAGATTGTGATATTTAGTCGTTTTTTTAAAAGACAATCGATTAATCTGAAAAAAATATGGTGATCGCTGTCAAATTATTCTAGTTATAGACGTAATAGGCGCTTTTTCTTGAAACACACACAATCAATGTATCTTATTTTAGGTCTTGCGCGCTCGGGTCTTGCGGCTGCTTCTTTTTTAAAAGGGAGGGGGATTGATTTTGCTGTGTATGACGATAGCCCGGAGAAGTGTGCAGCAGCAGCCTTTGAAAAAGGGTACAAGGTTTTTACCGAAAGCGACTGGCCCTCTATTCAAACAGTTGTAGTAAGCCCCGGTATCCCTTTTTCTTATCCAGAACCCCATAAGATCATTGAAAAAGCACGTCGCCAGGGATGTGAGATTGTGACGGATTGCACGCTGCTTCAGCGCTTTGCACCCTCTAAAAAATATATTGGTGTGACAGGTACAAATGGTAAATCAACCACAACGGCACTCATCACCCATGTTCTGTGCTGTACAGGAATTGATGCAGTTATGGGCGGAAATATTGGCGTTCCAGCGCTTGAACTTGGTCTTGATCATGATGTTTATGTTCTGGAGCTGTCATCCTTTCAGTTAGAGCGCTCTCCTTTTTTTCATCTTGATGTCGCTGTTTTTTTAAACCTAAGTGAAGATCATTTGGAGCAGCATGGTGCGATGGATCATTATATCGCGGCTAAAAAACGCATTTTCCAAAAGGCAAAGCAAAAAATTCTGGGTATAGATGATTCTTATACGCCCACACTTCACAAAGAATTTTCAGAGGCAATTACTGTTTCATATTCATCTCCAAAGGCAGAGTTTTTTTTGAGTCATCTCTATCTTAAGGGGGGGCATAATCTGCAAAATATGCTTGTGGCGTATGAGGCACTCAGAGCATTTGGTCTGGAACATGATATTGTTGTCAAAGGAATCGAAAGTTTTAAGGGGCTCAAACACCGTCAGCAATATGTAGGTACATTCGAAAATGTAGCGTTCATTAATGATAGTAAAGCAACAAGCGCAGAGGCAACCGCACAAGCACTCAAGACCTTTGACGGGATCTATTGGCTTCTTGGGGGTAAGGATAAATCCGATGGGATTGAAAGCCTATCACCGCATTTTTCTAAGATTAAAAAAGCCTATCTTTTTGGCGCGGCTAAGGACCGTTTTGCACAAACCCTTAATCAGTCTCAAGTCCCTTATGCTCTTTTTGAACGGCTCGAAGAAGCGCTTGAGGGGGCGTATCAGGATGCGACTCTGTCAAAAAGTAGTGCGACTATTTTGCTCTCGCCAGCCTGTGCAAGTTTTGATCAGTATAAAGATTTTGAAGAGCGTGGGGAGCATTTTATTCAACATGTTGGGCATATTCTCAACAAAAACAAGGAATAATCAATGGCGATTGAAACATTTTCAAGACGGGATACAAGCCTTTTAGGTCGCTGGTGGTGGACCATTGACCGTTGGAACCTCTCGGCGATTTTTTTGCTGGTGTTGATCGGAGCGCTTTTAAGTTTTGCGGCGAGTCCTTCTGTGGCAGATCGCTTGAACCTTGGATCCTTTTACTTTGTGAAACGTCATTTTCTTATGGCACCCCTTGCGTTAGGGGCAATTTTCTTTGTTTCGATGATGAGTCTTCAAAACATCAGGCGACTGGGATTTCTTCTATTTATCATTGCTAGCGTTCTTTTGATTTTAACTCTTTTTATCGGCATGGAAGTGAAAGGTGCGCGCAGGTGGGTTAACTTTGCGGGGTTTTCTATTCAAGCATCAGAGTTTATGAAGCCTGCGTTTGCTGTTGTGATCGCCTGGGTTTTATCAAAAGCGCATAAAAATCCGAGATTTCCAGGACTCTCAACAGCTTTTGGGCTTTTATGTTTTGTGCTGAGTTTGCTTCTCCTTCAGCCAGATTTAGGCATGTCCGTTGTGATTACTTTAACCTGGATTTGTCAGGTGTTTGTGGCAGGGCTCCCCATTATTTGGATGGTGATTCTTGGCGTGATGGCGCTTTTTGGGTTGCTAGGAGCCTACATTTTTCTTCCCCATGTGGCACGTCGTATTGATCAATTTTTAAACCCTGTGTCGGGTGATCCAACCCATGATCTTTACCAGGTTGAACAGTCCTTGGGAGCCTTTGGCAATGGCGGGTTTTTTGGCATGGGGCCTGGTGAAGGCATTGTCAAACGCCATGTTCCAGACGCCCACGCGGATTTTGTTTTTGCTGTGGCAGGTGAGGAGTTTGGTCTGATTCTTTGCCTTGTGATTGTGGGTGTTTTTGCTTTTATTGTGATACGGGCGCTGACGAAATCAATCCTTGGGACAAGTCTTTTTTCTATGCTTGCGGTTGTGGGGCTTGTGGCGCAGTTTGGGCTTCAAGCATTAATTAATATGGCGTCATCACTGCATCTGATCCCAACAAAGGGGATGACGATGCCTTTTATCAGCTACGGAGGGTCTTCTATGATTGCGATTGGGATTGGTCTTGGGATTGTGCTTTCGATGACGCGCAGAAGTCATGGGATCATTGGGGAGAGCTAAACTGAGTTGAAAGTTTTAAAGGACTCCCTCTCCTAAAATTTATAGGGGGTATAAATTTTACTCCATATCGATATTGCTTTTGAAAGATTTTTCTTTTTTCTCAACGTTGTCACTTGTCAAAGATTCTTTATTATCATTTTCGTTATATGTGAACCCATATTTTTTAAAAAAATAATCAACGATTTCATGGCGTATTTTATCTTTATTATTCTCATCTTTCTCTTGAATAAGTTTTTCCAATAAATCATCTAGTTCTTTTAAAGGAACTGAATGATCTCTGCCCATTAAGGACATGGCGTGCCCCCCCTAAAAGGGTCTCCCCCTCCATCCATTTTCCAGGAATTAATCTGTTCTGTGGCAAGTATTTGGCCACCCAGGAGCATAATGAGGGCTGTTGCTGCAAAGAATTTATAGTCTGTTTTCATAATTTACTCATCTCATCAATAGGAGACATATCCTACAAATAAAAAAACAAAGAATTTAATATGTTTTTACTCTTTTTTGTTGCGTTTTTTATTAACATCCAACGTGATATCGAGTGTCTCATATTCTTCTTTAGTCATTTCTGAAACAGCAAATCCTAAGTATTCAATATCAGTTTTTGTTTGTATTATAAAATTAATGATCTTTTTTGCTCCTATTTCTGGAAGAGATGGAATGTCAATGTTATGAAGAGACGTATTTTTTATAAGCTCAATAATGTCATCGGAGATATCCTCTTTTCCAATCTCATCAAAATAGATAAGAGATGAAATTCTGAGGTCATGAAGTTTTTGGCAAAATTTAAGTTCATTTGTTAGAATTTTTGTACCTTTATTCCCCAAAAAAAATGTTGTGCTCAGATCAAAAATCTGAAGACCTTGATTATTTTTAATAATATTTGCAACAGATAAGGCTCCTTCATCTGTCATACCACAGGATAAAAATTGTAGATTTAGGAGATTATTATAGCCAAAATCATTAAGTCTTTTTTCAAGGATCTCTAGTCCTAAATCCCACGTTTTATCGACCGCATCATCTTTAAGGTCATTATCTATATAAAGGATAAGACCACACTCTTTTTCTTTAAAGACCTTCTGAAGAGCGTTTTCACCCCCCTCTTTGAGCGCAAAAATATTCTCTTTGCTTGGTGTAATGTTCACTGAAAAATTAATATAATACCTCGCATCGTTATAATGCTTCGAATCTTTTTCCGTCAGTATTTTTTTATCACTAGCAAGAGCAGACGTTGTTATTTTTGCGGCGAGCAGCATAATCATCGCAATGTTGGCAAAAAATTTATGATTAAGTAGCATCGATTTTCTCCTGTGGTGAGATGTTTTCTAAAAACAATTATGCAAAAAAACTCCCAAAGCGTAAAGCCAAGGGAGTTCTTGCGGGCTAAAACAAACAAATTAAATTTTAGTTGATGCCAAGAAGTTTATTGAGGTCTTTTTCCAGATTGCTAATTTTATCTTCTGTGGAGATGGATTCAGATTTTTCTTCTGGCTTGCGTGTTAAGACTTCTTTGTTGTCTTGCTTATTTAAAATAATTTCCAAAATCTTCTCACCCTCATAATTTTCAAGAGAATAAGTCGATGAATTCTTTATTTTAGGTGGATTATTGTTTTTATTTTTTTTCTTTTTGTTGTTATTGGCACTCTTTTGTTCCTCAGAATATTCAGAGATAATGCCAATGAGGGAGACATCGACCGTCGCTGTTTCAAAGCTTTTCTTAATCGTCTCAAGGGTTTTTTTGTAAATGTCGCTTTCCTTAAATGTTTTGACGGACTCATTATAATTGATTCCAACGGAAAGATCTTTGGGGAAAAGATTATATTTTTTTATCTCCAATGCTGTTTTTTTGTTAAGCGTGTTTTCGCCTAAATCAATATTCATATTGAATTCGCCAAAAATTTTATAATTCGTAACGTCTTTTAGATCGTTTTTTATATAAATAGTTTGAGGATGATAGATGCTTTTTTGTGTTTCATATTTTGGGGTTTCATTTGTCTTATTTTGTTTTTTTTCATCATTATTATTTGAGCAAATGGCGCCTGAGACGGTTGCAATCGATAAAAAAGAAACCATAAGGGGAAGAAAAAGCTTTTTCATATTTTAAATCCAATTTTAATAAAATGTAGATCAACATCTTTTTATTCACATAAAGCTTTGAGGCTGTCAATGATAATTCTGCATTTTCAAAAAATACGGATAGGCCCCTTGAAGAAGAGCGCACTTTCTGCAAAAGTAAGTAGATTTTAAGGATTTTTTTATGCCCCTCACACACACCGACTTTCTTCAAGTTTTTCAACGTGGAATAAAATCAAAAGATAGACGCGGCATTGGTATTGAAAAAGAATGTTTTCTCTACGAAAAAAGTACAGGACGCCGCCTTGTGTATGCGCAAATCAGGCAGATTCTTGAGGATTTTGTCGAAAGTGGTTATGCGCCTGTTTTTGAAAAAGAGTTTTTGATCGGGTGCAAAAAAGAGGGAACGTCTCTTTCGCTTGAGCCGGGAGGACAGTTTGAGATTGCGGCGAAACCCCACGCGGATTTACACGCTGCCTTTCATGAAATTCAGGAGTATGATACGCAGTTAGATGTTTTTTTAGAAAAATATAATTTTTTTAAGCGTGAGGTTGGTTTTGAACCGCTATGGCGCCAAGAAGATCTGTCTTGGATGCCTAAGGGGCGCTATGAAATTATGCGCAACTATATGCCGCTTAAAGGGAATCATGGGTTAGATATGATGCGGCGGACATGTACGCTTCAGGCAAACTTGGACTATACATCTGAGGAAAATATGGCACAGATGATGTTGATCACAAATGCCCTTAATCCTCTTACGTCGGGGCTTTTTGCACATTCTGAATTGTATGAGGGCAAGCCATCTGAGTACAAAAGTTTTCGTAATTTTGTGTGGCAGGATACGGATCCTGATCGTTGCGGTCTTCTGCCTTTTGCTTTTTCCTCGATGAGATTTGAAGATTATTTAGATTATGCTCTCGATGTGCCCATGTACTTTGTGTACCGCAATGGAGGCTATATCAATGTGGCGGGGGCATCTTTTCGTGACTTTATGGAGGGAAAGCTTGCTGGCTTTGAAGGAGAATACCCAACTCTTGATGATTTTAATGATCAACTTACGGTTGCTTTTCCAGAGGTGCGTTTAAAGCAATTTGTCGAGATTCGTGGCATTGATGCAAGCCCTTTTGCCTTTGCGTCGGCTGCTCTTTTTGTAGGGCTTCTCTATAGTGATAAAGCACTCACTCATACACTTAATCTTATCGCAGGATGGACATTTGAAAAGGTCCAAGAGCAGTATATACGGATTCCAAAGGGAGGACTTTCAACGGAGGAAAAAGTTATTGCACAGGAAATTATAAAAATCGCGCAAGAAGGACTCCTCGAGCGAGGTTTGGATGAGGGAATTTATCTTGATCCTCTCTGCGTACAGTTAAAAAATAATCATTAAACTCTTTAACTTGGCTCAAAGATATGCCATAATAGGGGGTATGGTATGCGATTTTTACACCCTTATTGCTGTTGCTTCGACAACGACGTCTTCCACATCGACCCCTTGTGGGTGAGCATCTTTTTATCTTGACAAAACAAATCCCAAGGCCCATCTCCCAGACAAAGGTGGTGTGATTTCAGTTTAAAAATGTGGAGACTTCCAATGTTACAAAAATATTTAGTGCACCTCAAACACTTGCCCGTGCAGCTTGTTCTGTGTCTTGTTCTCGCCCTTAGTTTTGGGCATTTCCTCAATTATGCAACCATTCAAGTTCTTTTTACGGCAAGTTGTGTCATTAAAGATATTTTGATCACAGCACTTCCCGTGGTGATTTTTGCCTATATTTTTGATGCTCTTTTGGGACTTGATAAAAAAGCACCGCTTTTGCTTATCACTATTTTAGTCATGGTCTTTTTATCCAACGTCATTGGCGTTCTTGTCTCTGGGGGGGTTGCGCATACATTTTTGCCGCTTCTATCACCGTTTAAGACAACAGCAGACTTGGCGCAAAACGTCACGGTGAATCCTCTTTTTGAACTACACCTGCCTCAGCTTATTGCGCCTGATATGGCGATGTTTGCGGGAATAGGTCTTGGTCTTATGGCAAGTTTTCTAAAAATTGATATTGCAAAGAAATATGCGCAATTTTTGCACATGTCTGTGACATGGTTTTTACAAAAAACTTTTATTCCTGTTCTTCCGATTTATGTGATTGGTTTTGTGCTGAAGCTCCAGTATGAAGGCGCGCTTTCAACAATTATTCACAGCTATTTTCAAGTTTTTGTTTTGGCGATATCCCTTATTTTTATTTATCTTAACATTCTTTATTTTATTGGGAGTGGATTTAAGATTGGAAAATATTTTGATAGCCTGAAAAACATGCTTCCCGCGGGTGTGACAGGGTTTAGTACAATGTCAAGTGCAGCAACACTTCCGGTGACGCTGGAGGCTGCTGAAAAAAATCTTAAGGACCCACGATTTGCGGATCTTATTATTCCAACGACAGTGAATATTCATCTTCTGGGTGACGTTCTGGCTATTCCGTTGACAGGTCTTGCGCTTCTTTGGTTTAAGACAGGCGTTTTTCCGGGATTTGAAGAATATTTTCTTTTTGCTGTGATGTTTGGAGTGGCTAAATTTTCCTGTGCGGGCGTACCAGGCGGGGGTGTTCTTGTGATTCTCCCTGTATTACACAAGTACCTTGGGTTAGACCAAGAAATGATCACGCTTATGACAACAATTTATATTCTTCAAGATTCTATTTTTACAGCGTCGAATATCATGGGAAACGGTGCATTTTCCATGATTGTTGAGCGTATTTGCCGCTTTTTCTTCGGTAATGGTGATGATAACGATCAAGAAAGAAAAATCCATCGCACAGAAAAGGATTTTAGTGAAAGTGATTTAGAACCCTGTGTGCGACGGACTAAAGCGAGTTAAATCCGATCATCGTAGGTGCATCGCTAAAGATAAAAGAGCTTGCTGCAGGTCATGGTCACGAATGTGACTTGCAGCCTTAATGATATCATGACTTACGTGTGGCGGTGTGATCATCGTTGTTTCTATGGGGGTTTTATCTTTAAAAACAGCCCCCCCATGCTTAAAAAGAATTTTATTAATAAGGTTTTTTCCAAAAAAGCCATTGATTTTTAAAACAAGACTTTCTTGCTGCATGCTGAGTTCAAAGGCATAGGCTGAATGCTTGACCTGAATGTGCAAACGACCATTCTCAAAACATTTCGGTGCAAAAATAATCTTTTCAGGTTTTGTGATTGTGCTAAGGTGACTTCCGACAATCTTTGGCCAGTCAAGAATAAGTTGAACGATAAAACGGGCATCACCCTTGATGGCTTGGTTTGTAATTTTTTGCAGGAGGGACTCTATCGTTTTCATAAATTATGTCTGATCCAACTGCTTTCCATTTATCAATGTACCCTATAATGATTAAAAAAATTGTTAATTGGTACGAAAAAAATCATGAAGTTTTTCCCTGGCGTGAAAATAATCATGCGTATGCTGTTTGGGTAAGTGAAATTATGCTGCAGCAAACAACGGTGACAACGGTTGTGCCTTATTTTTTAAAATTTATGCAGCGCTTTCCTTCTATTAACGATCTGGCAAAGGCGACGATAGATGACGTGCTAAAATTTTGGCAAGGGCTTGGCTATTACAGACGAGCACATCACCTTCACAATGCTGCAAAGGTGATTGTTGACGATTATGGTGGTGAATTTCCAAAGGATCGAGGGCTTTTACTCAAACTTCCAGGGATTGGTCCTTATACAGCATCAGCCTTGAGCGCAATTGCCCATCAACATCCTTATATTCCCGTGGATGGCAATGTTTATAGGGTTTTTGCGCGCTTTTTTGCCCTCGAATTTACGCTAAAGGATCTCTCTAAAGTCATGGTTCCTTATATTGAAAAGTTTGAAGAGGAACTTGCTTTTGGAGGTTTAAGTCCAAGCTATTTCGCTCAGGGGCTGATGGATTTGGGGCGCACGGTATGTACACCCAAAAATCCTAAATGCAGCCTTTGTCCAATTCAAAATCACTGTGATAGTTTTAAAAAAGATATGGCCTATAAACTCCCCCTGAAAAGTCCTAAAAAATCAATGCCCACGCGCTATGCCAACTGTTGGATTTATCAAAAAGACTCACGCATTCTGCTGCAAAAGTGCCAAGGAAAAGGACTTTTAGCGGGCTTGTGGCAGTTCCCCATCACAGATTTTAAAGAAACGCTTGAACCTGTGGAAAATTCTTGTATTGGGACTATGACCCATGTTTTTTCGCATTTTAAGCTGATTGTAAGTGTTTATTATGAGGGGCATAATACTCTTGAAAATGAGGGTATTTTTGTGGAGATGGATGAGATACATGACTATGCTTTGTCCACGCTGATGAAAAAAATCCTTGCCTTAGCAACGCCGTATCTGAGAGAAAAGAAAGCAGCCTAGAATGCCAATAAAATCCATCCCCATTGTTCTTCAGGTTCTTCCTTCGATGCATCAAGGCGGTGTTGAGCATGCTGCTTTTGAAATGGCAGAATATCTGGCAGCAGCGCTTCCTCAGTCAAAAACATATGTGGCGTCAAAGGGCGGAAGCCTTTTAGAAAAAAATTATCATTTTCAGCATTTGACGCTACCGCTTCACTCTAAAAACCCTTTCACAATTTTTCTCAATGCCTTTCGGCTCGCAAAAATAATAAAAAAACACAACATTGACATCGTCCATGCTCGCTCGAGAGCGCCAGCGTGGAGTGCTTGGCTTGCGTGTAAAATGACGGGCGTGCCTTTTGTGACAACCTATCATGCAGCGTATAAGGGGCGTTCATTTTTTAAAAAATTTTATAATTCCATCATGGCGCGGGGTGAAAAAGTGATTGCTATCTCGCATTTTATTCAAAATCATGTAACGTTTCACTGTCCTTTGGCGAACGTCGTATTGATTTATGAGGGCATTAATACAGATTTTTATCAAAGTAAAAGAGCGGCCTCAGCGCCTGTGCTTTTTTTGCCCTCTCGTCTATCCCCTCTTAAGGGCATTCATGTCGCTATTAAAGCATTGGCACGCTTAACACCTCAATATCCGGAGATAAAATTGCTTTTGATGCGTGTGGGCAAAGAAAATTATCTTCAGCAAATTGATCACCTTATTCGTGCGCATCAGCTTGAAAAACACGTTCGATTTATTGAGCCTACACCGGATTTGCGCCCCCATTACGAAGAGGCATCTATTGTTTTGATGACGTCTGTGACGCCGGAGGCGCTAGGGCGCGTGAGCCTTGAAGCGCTGTCAATGCAGCGACTTTTAATTGCGACAAACCTTGGAGCAAATCCGGAAATTTGTATAGATGGCGTCACAGGATTTCTTGTTAAGCCGGGGTCTGACAAAGATCTTGCCGATAAAATAAACGATTGTTTAATGATGGAGGAAGCGAGACGAGCAAAAATTTCTCAAAAAGGGCGCGCCCATGTTTTGCAAAACTTTTCAAAAGATTATATGCATGAAAAGACAATCAAGCTCTATCAATCACTTTTATTGAGAAAATAATGTCTGTTGAAGGAGGTACTTAAGCCGCCTTCATTTTGATTGCAAAGGTCGCTTCTTCGAAAAAGCCACAAAAATTTATCATTGCATTGATCTCGATATCAAGAAATTGTTTTTGATTATCAACACCTATAACGCGTACACCAATATTGCTCAAACGGGGCTCAAAGGCCTCAATTGCTTTGGCAACATATTTCGAAAAAGGTTGCCATTGTTCTGTGTTTGTTCCTTCAAAATAACTAAAATCGGGAGTACCATACATAAAAGGAAGGGCATAATTAAGAGGATCTTTAGCAAGGGCTAAATAATCTTCTTTTCGAATTTTAACTTTTGTCCCAAGAAGGTGAAGAAGTTCACGCTCAATTGAGTCTTTTACCTCTTCAGAATCATAAAATTTTTGGACAAAAGGTTCTTGCAAGGCGTCTGTATCAAAGTCAACAAGCCTTTCGAAAAGGGGGGCAAGGGCCCCCTCTCGTTTCTTGGGTTCATGCTGAGCAAATGATTTTTTCATGATAGTTTATATCTTATGAATGCGTTTATTAATTAACCACCCACGGTTGTTGCTGCATAATCGATTTCGGCAGCATTCGTTCCACCTGCACCTTCATCCTCTTGTTTGAATTCGAAATTCTCCTCTTTGACTTTTGTAAAGCGAAAGGCAATAGCAAAATAGTCATAGCTTTGCGATGCTCTTGTAAAAATACAATTTGAATAGGTCGTTTTTTGAAGAGGCTTTTTAAGATCGGTCATGTTTCCAAGGCGTATAATCGTAATTTCGGGAATGACGGTGCCATTATTAAGTTTTTGGCGTAAAATGGCTGTATAGGTTCCAGCAGGGATGAGAATAGATACTTCTGTGTGTTCAATGGCTGCGGATGTAAACATTTCATTTCCAGGATGACCGAGCGTATGGCGGGAGTATTCCCAGTGGAAATCAAAAAGCTCTGCATAGGTATCAAAGTCAGCCACATTGGATTTTGTAATATCTTTGATCTCAACCATCCATTCAGGGGCTCTAATGGTGCTATTGCCGTTTTGGGCTAAAACAGGTACGGCTAGAGCAACGTTGCCGAGGCGCACAACCCGACTGAATTGTGCTCCTAAGTCTTCAGGGCCAAAGGTTTGTGCCATAATCTTATCTCTCTCTTTAGGTTAATCGTTTACTTTGCAGGCGGTGGTAGCGTTGCGACCAAACGAATGGAAACGCTGAGCTCTTCTAGTTGAAAGTGCGGGCGTAAATACACAACGGATGTATAAGAACCTGGTTTTCCGGGAATATCATAGACATCGATGCGTGCCTCACGGAGAGGATAGCTTGCTTTGACACTTTGGGAGGCATCGTCATTTAACAGAACATAGTTTGCAATCCATGTATTAAGATATTTAGCGACGTTGTCCTTTGTCATAAAGCTACCGATTTTATCGCGCATAATCGATTTGATATAATGGGCGAAGCGTGAAGCTGCAAGGATATAGGGAAGACGTGCGGATAGATTCGCATTAGCATTTGCGTCGGAGGTATTATAAACTTTTGGTTTTTGAGTTGTTTGACCGCCGAAGAAGGCTGCGTAATCCGTGCCTTTACAATGGCAAAGGGCAATAAAACCAAGATCTGAAAGTTCTTTTTCACGGCGATCTGTAATGGCAACTTGTGTAGGGCATTTAAGCGCAATATCGCCATCTGTTGTTTTAAAAGTATAAGACGGCAGACCTTCAACGATACCACCACCCTCAACACCACGAATAGCCGCTGTCCAACCATAATGAGCAAAAGCGTTTGTGATGCGCTCGCCAAGAATATAGGCGGTATTTGTCCAGCAGAATTTAGAGCTATCGGCGCCGACGACATCCTCCTCAAAATTCACACCTTCTGCAGGGAGTGTATTGGCACCATAGGGCATACGAATAAGCGTGTGTGGAAGGGTCATCGCCACATAGCGCGAGTCCTCCATATCCCGAAAGGATGTCCACTTAATAAGTTCTAAGCTTTCAAAAATTTTAGCAAGGTCACGGGGAACGCCTAAATGCTCAAAAACATCCAAGTCAAAAAGTTTCGGGTGCGCTGCTGTAATAAAAGGGGCATGAGCGGCCGCGGCTAATTGAGATATTTTTTGGAGCAATTCAAGGTCCATCGGGTGACGTGTAAACTCATAATCTCCAATAAGACATGAGTAAGGGTGTCCACCAAAAGTACCGTACTCTTCTTCATAAATTTTCTTAAAGAGAGCACTTTGGTCAAATTCAATGGCTTTTTCAAGATCGTCTAAGATCTCTTGTTTGGTAATATTGAGAAGGCGGAGTTTGAGATGCGTACTTGTTTCCGTATTCATCACAAGATAGTACAATCCACGCCAGGATCCCTCGAGTTTTTGAAAATCAGGGTCATGCATAAACTCATTGAGCTGTGCTGTCATGAGATCATCAAGATGCTGCATGCGCTGGGAAATAAAGGCTACAGTGTCTTTGGGAGCGTTATCACCTTGTTCAATAAGTTCTTTTAAAAACTCTGTGACAAGTTCTTTGGCGTACGCTTGCTGCGTTTCATCACGCGCTAGTTTGCCCGTGGACATCATTTCATCTAAAAGGGGTGTATCAGCCATAATCCTCTACTCCTACGATGCGGCGGGTGCTGCAGGCGGTGTATCACCTCCAGCTGGTGCATCTTCAATGCCAAGCTCAGCTTTAAGGGCTGTGCGCTTATCGGGATTTACAATAATTTCTTTGAGCATCTCATCCAAAGCATCGTTGCCATCCAGCTTTGTCATTAGATCTTTGAGACGTATACGCGCTTGATAAATTTTATTAAGGGGTTCTATTTGTTTAATAACCGAAAGAGGATCAAAATCCGAGATATTCTCAAAAAATAACTCTGCGCTCATATGTTCTTCGGCAGGATTGACTTTATTAGCAACCCGCGGGACGAGACGTGGTCGGATAGACGCCATGACTTCATTAAAGCTGTCACGGTCGATTTCAACAAATTTGCGAAACTTTACCTTTGGCAAAGCGTCTGCGGGTTTTCCTGACAAGTCCGCCATAACCCCCATGACAAAAGGCAGCTCCTTCATCACAATGGCGTTGCCTATTTCTACGTCATAGGTAATTTGAACGCGCGGGGGGCGTACGCGATCGAGCTTGTGTTGTAAACTTTCGACCATGGGCGGACTCGTTGAATCATTTTCCTTCTATCCCCATTGCAACAGGTAAATGTTAAAATTTTCTTAATATCTATGATTTTTTTTTATTTTTTTTATAAAAATTTTGGGTGAGAGGAATTTTCTTAATATCTTTGAAGGAAAAATCAGCAACTAAAAGTATTGCTATGATCCCAGAATGGATTGGCGAACAAGGCTTTTTTGATCATATTCTGTTTGCTTAAAGCGCACTTCGCACAGTTGTTGAAGCAGAAAATCCTTAGCACTGTTTTTATGTTTTTTCGCACCGGACCTGAGCCATAGCATGGCATGATCTTGAACTTTTTGAGGATCCAGGCCATTTTCAAGGGTTGGCGGTGTGAAAGACGCCTTCGACGGGGGCGCTGCTAAAACTTTGGCCTTTGGGGGTTCGTGAAAAAGAGTTTTTTGATCAGTCATTATATATTACCGTGCATGGTACCTGCTGCCGGACTCGAACCGGCACGCTGGTTAAGCGACAGATTTTAAGTCTGTTGTGTCTACCGATTCCACCAAGCAGGCACGATAGAATGATCCTAATGATTTTTAAAAATTCATGCAAGCTTTCTTTTTAAGACTAGTCAAATCATAAAAAATGAGTAATATTAACTCTACATTTAATTATAAGATTACGTAAATTAATTTTATTAAAATTTTTTTTATCATACTCTTAAAAAAGCACCTCTTAGAAATAATAAAAAAAGAAAGGTACACTCAATGTCTAAAAAATATATCACTTGGCTTCTTCTTGCGGCTTTTATGCCTTTGAGCAGCCTTAACGCGTCAAATAAGAATGTATTGGGCGATATTAAGAATAATGATTTATTGGGCAATATTACGAATTACCTGATAAAGAAAGAAAAATTTCAAAAAATATACATAGAAAAATATTGTAAATATACAAAAAATGATATTTTTATCCCAGGGATGATCCCCGCCCTCAAAAAATCTCTTGGTCAGGATGAGGGTAAAGAAAATAAGCCCTTGTCGGTGGATGGCGAAGGTGCTAATTCTAAAAAGGTTAATTTAAAAAAATATGGGAAAAATTCTATGAAAAAACATTTAAAAAAAGTGGCTTTAGTACTTAGTGTGACAACAGGTCTTGGTGGAAACCCTTCGACAGTTCATGCGATGAATGATCAGGATGATCAGCAAAATCAGCAAAATCAGCTTACATATACACAAAGGTGGAAAGAACTTAAGCTTACGGAAGAAGAAAAAAAACTCGTTCCTGAGGGTTTTATAAACAATAATGCTAAGATTGGTAGAAACCAAATGAAGAATTGGGATGGGTTAACGGAAGATTTGAAAAATAGCTTAACCAATGCAGCTGGCAATGATGCAATTATAAAGTGGTTTAGTGATGCACAAGAGTATTACTTCAATCTTATCAATAATCATCGTAATAATATTAATGTTGAGAAGAAGCTGAAAGACGAGCTCAAGAAAGAGGAAGAAGAGAAGAAGCTGAAAGAAAAGCTCGAGAAAGAGGAAGAAGAGAAGAGGCTGAAACTTGAGGAAGAAGAGAAGAAGCTGAAAGAAAAGCTCGAGAAAGAGGAAGAAGAGAAGAAGCTGAAAGAAAAGCTCGAGAAAGAGGAAGAAGAGAAGAGGCTG
>JAKBAR010000032.1 GCA_021808925.1 Pseudomonadota bacterium
GCTCGGGATAGGCCGCACTGGCGCTCACGCCCATGGGCAAACCGGACCCATCCCCCACCCAAAAAGCCCGCTTTTCCGGGGTATAGAGAATCGGATCAGGTGCGCTCGCACCGACGTAACGAAAGGTTTTTTTCTCCGTGTTGATAATCCCCATCAAAAGCGTCGCAAACTGCCCCACATTCACCATTTCATGGAACCTCGCATTTAAAAGACTGAGAAATCCTGGGGGTGTATGGGCCGTGTTTTTATATTCTTGGACAAGCGTGTGAATACGAAAGGTATTAAGGGCTGCTTGGATCCCCTTACCTGAATAGTCACAAATCCAAACACCCAATTGATGGTCGTCAATTTCAATGAGCCCCCAAAGGTCGCCGCTCAAAAAACGGGAGGGCTCAAAAATATAATCAATTTTGACATTATAGCGCTCTTCAATGGCCGCAATATTTTCCGGACTGGGCAGGAGGGATTTTTGAAGATTAAACGCCTGCTTAATATCACTTTGAGAGGTAGTGTAATAACCCTCGAGTTGTTTGATCATATGCATTGTGACAAGCTGAACCTTTACGCGGGATAAAAGCTCAAGCCTGTGAATAGGCTTGCTTAAAACATCATTCGCGCCGGATGACCATGCTTCTTGTTTTTCTTCGCTTGTGGTGAGCGCCGTTTGCACAATAATTGGAATATGGCGGAAGGCGTCACTTTTTTTAGAAATTTTAATAAATTCAATCCCCCCCATGACAGGCATCAGAAGATCACAGATAATAAGGTCAGGGAGAAATGTTTCCATTTTTTCTAAGGCATCTTGACCGTTTTCAGCCATTTCAATATGGGTATACCCTTCTCCCTCAAGGTATGTCAAAATAAGCTCGCGGTTGAGGGCTGTATCATCCACGATGAGGATATTGGAATTAAAAATAGTGGCGCTATTAGGATTGAGCGACTGCTTGATAAACATTGTCTGCCTCTCCAAAATTAAGCGTCAAAGTGTATGTTGATTTGTCGTAATCCATCTGGCTAAAAAGACGTAGAATATCACTTCCTCGAATATGAAGAGAGGGCGTACTTTGAAAGGATTCAAAATTAAAATTCTCATCATAGGGGTTAATGATTTTAATGCTAAAACAAGGCTCGATCTGCACAGCGACACAGAGAGTTTTCCTTTGGCTTTGAGTCTCAATGAGCTTTTTTTCAATATATTTATGAAAATCGAGAATATCTTCTGGCCGTTTGACCTTTAAAAGCCCCCATAAAAGAGAGTTAGAGAGGGCTTCGTGAAAGGCTGTCAGTGCCATAGGCGAAAGATATTTTTTACAGTGCTTCGCAAGGTAATAATTCACAATCTCTACAATAGGAAAAGTGTAATAGCACCTGGGAGATAAATGGAGGACAAAAACGTGATTCTCATCAAACGTATAATGAGGGTATGCGTAGTACGATTGGAAGAAAAAAGAAATTCCTTTATCGATATCACGATAAAAATCGGTGAGAGTTATGTCACCGTGATACATGATTTTTTTTAAAGCTTTTTTCACAAAAATAATCTCATTCTATTGTAAAGAGGCTTTCAAAATTTCCAAGTGTGAGCATTTTTTTCACTTGTCCTTGGGAGTTTTTTAAAACGACATGGCCATTTTTGGCGGTTACTTTGTCGCGAACGATAAGCAGCATTCCAAGGCCTGCGGAATCAATGAATTCAAGTTCTTTTAGATCTAAAAGACAGGATTTTGGGCTAAATTGATTGAGATAATCGCTAATTTCTCGAAAAACAGAATAATCAGAAAAAGTGAGTCTCCCTCGAAGGTCAATCTCCATTTGAGGGCTTGTGCTTTTGAGCTCGTAAATCATGGGTCCCTTGCCTTTATCGTGACAATGATCATTTCAGTTCTTATCTTTGAGTGTCGCTTAAAAACCTTAAGAAACTCTTAAAAACATTTAAAAAAATAATTATATTTTTTGAATTTTAGGGTAAGAGAAAAGAGATAGAATCAGAAGAATATTGAGTCCTATTAAAAAAGGAAAAAGGTTCGTGAGCGACATCCACCCATTATCAAACATAAAACACAAAAGAAAACAGATGATAAAATTTATATGCCCTAGAGAAAAAACCTGATGCAGCACAATTTCCACTCACTTCGTGATCCTCTTATCCACCATTTGACGATAAAAAAGTTAATAATTTCCTAAGAAAAATCTTTTTAGATGCACATAAAAAAAAGCCAAAAATTAATTTTCTTTAACGATTGTGTGATAACCTTTTATTAGGAACTCTTTGAAAAAGAAGCTATAGATGCAATGTTCTTTGGCCCTAAGTATTGGAATTTTTTTGATTGTGGCGCCTGCTGAGGCACGTTGGCACCATCACGATCACCGTCATTGGGGATGGGGTGGGCCTGTCATTATTGGGCCTGATCCCTTTTGGCCGCCGGTCCAAGAAGAGGTCATTATCACACCACCTCCTCCGCCAGTGTTAACACCCCCACCAGCGCCTCCAGTTGTGGTTAAAGAACGTGTGATTATCAAAAAGCCCAAAAAACTTAAAAAAATATTGGATTGCAAACCCTATCGAAAGTGTCTTGAAAAGGGTGTGGATATTCCAAAATGCAAAGCAACTTATCCAAAGTGCGTAGGCAAATAAAATGCATAAAGGCTAAAGCCTAAGAAACAGAACATATAAAAAGTAACGAAGGGGGCATGCTTTTCTTTTGTTGCATAATGATAAAGGCAAAGGCTGCTCCCCAAGCATATAAAAAAAAGAGGGATCATCGATACCGCAATTAAAAGAGGTGTTGCGCACACTAAAAAAAGATCAGCTGTGGCTATCCATCTTTTTTTAAGACGATACTGAAGACCGTAGATCATTAAAAAAAACGCACAACAGACAATACTTTCTTTCCAAGCTGGATTTTTCCACCAAAGGATAACGCTTATAACAATTAAAAAATCCACAAGCCGTATCCTACGAGAGGTGTAGTCTTCCCAAGCGATGCGGCTTGCAAAAAAAAGAAAAAGAGGGAGGAAAAGAGCAGTCACGCTCTTTTTCCTTTGAGGGAATTATTCCCAGTCATAGACTTTTTATTCCAAAATATTCGTCCAAACATTCTTTTTGACATGATTTTTATTTTTCTTTGCGTTATTTTTTAATTTTTTATTCTTCTTTGTTTTTTAAATTATAGGAGTTTGTCCATTTCCTGCTGATGTTAGTAGTGGAAGAGCAGTCGTGTTATTAATTGTGCCTGTCGTCGTACTATTACTGCCCGTGTTTATTGTGCTAGTACTACCGCTGGTTGCTGTATTTAAAACCGCAGGGGGAAGCGTAATTGTTATATTACTAAGAGTAGAAGGGGGCGGGAGTAAAAGCGGAGTTGTTAGACTTGTCCCTATTCCTGTATAAGGTAGGCCAGCTGTTATGCTGAAAGTTCCTGCAGGGTCAACTCCAGTGAGCACGTTAGTATTATACAGAAAAGAAGCTACTGGTATATTTTGCGTTATATCTGCATAGGGGCTTACTTTGTTCTTTTTTTTCTTTTTAGGTTTTTCTTCATAGAGAATCATACTGCCTGTTTTTGAGGTTAAAGAGAACTTAGACTTATTATCCAAGTTCTCTTTTTTCTCTTTGTTCTCAATAATCTCAAGATTAATTAGTTTTTTTTTTCCTCTTCATTATCACTTTCATTGCTCACGTTTTTTTGAGCATTTTCAAGGAGGACCTTGGTGTTTTCAAGCTTTTTCACAAAATTAATAACATCCTCTCCTTTTTTATCTTTATTAAGCTCGATAACTTCGTTGATTTTTGAAAGACCAGATTTGATATCTCCAGATTTAAATCCTTTAATATCCTTTTCTGTTATGTTGAGGCTACCCTCAATGAAATTTACTGGATACTCAACAGTGTGATGGTATGCGTAGGAGAAAACACCGTTGTTATAATCCGACTCATCCTTAAAGGGAAGTGTTGTCTTTTCGCCAAAAATCAAGGAGTGCAGCGTATTAAATTCTGTAAAATCCTTGACTAATTTGTTATCAAGCCTAATGCCGTTGACAATTTCTTCGTAGACAAGCTTCACGTGATCTGTTGTGATATTTTTTCTAAGTTCAAGATCACCATTGACGCGTGGATGTCCACGGAAATAATTTGAGATCGATCCAAAATAGCCATAGTCCGTCTTACCCGGCATAACAACAACTTTATTATAGAGGTCAATGAATGTGTTAAGATTGTTAATAATTTTTTCGGCTTCAGTTGTCTTGTTCTTTAGTTCTTTTGTGTAACGACTAATTTTTTCGTTGTAGGCCTCTTTTTCTTCTTTTGTGTGAGTATCAACTTTATTATAAATCCCTTCTGCCGTTGTTTTTTTTGTGTTTCTTTCTTTGATTTCATTTGATTTATTAATAAGTTTATTAATTTCATCAAAAACAAAAAGACAAGCGCCCCTTGTTTGAAGAAGGAAGTGATAAGCCAATTGACTCTCTTGATGGATGGATCTTTTTAGTGTTTCTATTTCTTTACTGGTGTCCCCCATAAAGCTTTTATTCATGTCGTTAGTGTCTTTATATTGTCCATATTTCCCAACAAGATACTCAATAAGACTATCTGTAATTTTTTTATTTTGTGATTCGATAGAGATATTTAGTGAATTTTTAATTTCTTTGTTTTCGCTATCGAGAGTGCTTTCTTCTTTTTTCCACAAGGTTGTTGTAAGGGTTGGATAAGTAACCTTTTCATCAGAAATAGACCCAATAAGAGATTTTGTATCTACAGTTTCGACGTTTTCGAGGCCACTTTTCTTTTTAACATATGCAACAAATCCTTTGAAAAAGTCTTGGCTTCCATCAATCGTTTTTTGCCAACCTTTAGTATTTGGCTTTTCTTCGCCATTTCCATTTAATGTTTGCTGAAGCTCTATGGGGTTTATCTTTAAATTATAACCAAGTTTGTTTAGCTCTTTTTCTGTGGTTTCACGAAAACCCGATTTGTTGATTTTAATAACGTCTTCAATAATTTCTTTATCTTTCTTCTCAGAGGCCATAAGCGGCGTCTGTGTGATCGATGCCAAAACAAAAACAGATCCGCAGATCAAAAGGGAGTGTTTAAAACGATTCAAAGTCATAGCGTGTGTTCCTTTCCGTTAAAACCATTTTAATAATATAAAATTTATTTAAATTTTAAAACTATTTTTATATGGAGCCCATGTGAAACGAATTTATCTTAATGCTAAATTTCATTCACCTAGGTTTGAGTTTAGGGTGAGAAATCTTAAAAAAGTCTTAAAAGAAAATTTTTTATGATACTTGATCAGATGTAAGTGGCTATTTTATTGCAAAAAATCTTGATGAAATATTTTTTAATGACCTGATTCTGGTGTGGACGTTGGGGGAGTTTTATCCTCATTTTTTAACTCATTATTCCCGTCGATGGACTCAATCAGATCTTCTATGATCTTAGAATCTTCTTCATCAGCAGTAGACTCAGTCATATTACTGGAATCCGTATTATTGGAAACCATTGTATCTTTAGGAAAAGTTTCAAAGGGAGCTGGTGCATCTTTGGGTGTTGTACTAAAAATATAGAAAATGAGGCACAGTGATAAAAAACTTAAAGCGAGGGAGAGCGTAATAATAAAACGATTTGGTTTTGGGATTGAGCTCTCGTGAATAAAAGGGGACTGTGAGAGGGGATTTTCCTTGGCAAGGCTGAGGCGACGTAAGATTTCTTCCCCATCGAGACTCAGATAGCGTGCATAAAGCTTAATAAATCCTGCGGCATAAAGAGCACTTGGAAGACGGTGAAATTCACCTTTTTCAATGGCTTCAAGGTAAAGGGTGCGTACATGAATTTTATCGGCAACGGCTTTGACGGATAAATTTAGCTCTTTTCGTGCCTCGATAAAAAGAGAACCAATGTGTTGATTTTTAGCGTCTTGCTCGGCGATAGACGTCTCTATAGGCGCATGCACATCACAATCATCCGGTGTATTGTGTGCTAAATTTTGCATAACAGCCTTGCTCTACAGATATACCACATGATGATAGCACCAAGAATCGTGATGGAAAAGAGATAGTTTTAATCTCTATAAAAACGCCTGAAAAGCTCTATTTTCTCGACATTTTTCAAGGATCCTTGTATTTTTTGGAGCAATATTAATTTTAAAATAATTGAGATTATGGAGCCTGAGAAACAACGGCAACGAAAGCTTTGGGGGCGCTCGCTTTCAAGGCCTCTTTCGCCAACACAAAAAGATTTGTTTGATAAAAGTATGGATACATTTTCATACACGCATCATCATATCGATTTTTTTCAAAAATATAATGCATTTGTTTTAGAAATTGGTTTTGGAGATGGAGAGCATTTATTAGGGATGGCCCTTGAGAATCCAACCATGGGTTTTATTGGGTGCGAGCGTTTTATCAACGGTGTGGCGAATCTTTTCAAAGGCATAGAGGAGCATCAGCTGAAGAACATACGTGTTTTTAATGATGATGTGCATTTTTTAATCGAAGATTTGCCCAAAAATAAATTGGAACGTATTTTTGTTCTTTTTCCAGATCCTTGGCCGAAAAAAAAACACCACAAGCGTCGTCTTTTAACTAAAGAATTTATGGGGTTGTGTCATACACTTCTTGCCCCTGGAGGAAAACTGTGTATGGCCTCGGATATTGAGGATTACCGGAATTTTATTCAAGAAGAGGCGGCACAGGTACAAGATCTTTTCGTGCTTAGAGAAACGATATCGGCGCCTATGACAAAATATTGCCGCAAGGCGGAAAAGGCCGGGCGTCATTCCCTCATGTCTATTTACGAGAAAAAAGAATAATTAATGTTAAAAGGCACAGGTCCTTGCGCGTGGCGATTTTTTTTAAATAACTTCTTTCAGCCACTCCTTTAAATTTGAAGGGAAATCCAGCTCAGAGGCGATCTTTGTCATGATTTCATTGGCTATATTGGTTTGAGAGTAGTTGAAGTTAATCTCATACTTATTTTCCTTCATCGGCACCTCAATGGTTTCATCATCCTTGTATGTGTAGGCCTTATAAAATGATTCGTTAAATTCTAAGGACAATTCTTTACCCGTAATTTCCTTAAGGAAAATGTTTAAAACCGATAATTTTGATTCTATGTCCTTTGTTAGCTTACAGGTATCATCTTTTGGATATATATAATTGAAATTGAACTCAAACCAACGCGGATGACTTTGAAGTTTGAGTGTTAAGATCTCTGGATGTCCCTCGGTCTCATCAAAGACTGTGAAATCATGTTCTTTTTTCTTCTCATCAGAGTAAATAATTTTGATAGTTGAATAAGATTGTTGTTTTTTGGCGGAGAAAGGGGAGGGCTCATATCGAAAACAGTCAGTCCTATTGGATTTAAAAAAATAAGAGGTTTTGGGGAGTGTTAATTTTTCTTCTTTTTTTCAATTTCCGTTGCAACGGTGAGCTGTGTGCTGGATAGAAAAAGAGTCAGGAAAATAAGCAGATAGGAAGACTTATAGCGCATGATAGAATCCCTTAGGGTGATGATTAACCTTAATTATGGTAACTCTGTTTTTTCCCTACCTCAAGGGGATGACATCCGCCGAGGAGATGGTCAGTGGAATAGTGCGCACCGTTTGTGTCGTTTTTTCGGGCCTATGAGCTTTGCGCTTAAATTCGATGGGAAAAACGTGGGCTTCTCCTGAAACGGCCCCAGAATTTCTTTTGGGGTGAGTGCCAGTTTCTTTTTTCCTATGATCATCGACCATTTTAAGAGGAAAAAAAGTCACGGTAATGGGGATGGTTTTATTTTGCTGTGTGAGAAGATTCGTTTGAATGCTCCCATTTCTTGGGGGGACACGACTAAAGTCAAGGGGAGAGGATCTAAGCTTTTCTGCACCGTGAATAAGCCCGCCCATTGTCTTAATGTGAGCCCAGGCTTTAAGAACTTTTTGGAGATAACTGTGATTAAGCTCCGCATTGCCCGAGTGATAATGTCTTACCGCTCGGTGCCACGAACCATGTTTGAGGTAGAGATTATAGAGGAAATTGGCAGCATAGCTAATGTTGTGCACAGGATCGAACGCATCCTCAAGACTTTTAAAGGCGCGCGGGTGATGTTTAAGATTAATTTGCATCAACCCAATATCAATACTATCGTAGCCTCTTTTTTGAAAATTGCGCACAGCTTGAACCGCTTCGACTTTTGTTTTAAAAGAGTAACCTTTACCGTGCACGTTAATCGTCCAGGGTCTGACCTCGTGGTGATTTTTTTGTCTGTAGCCAGATTCCACACAGGCAATGGCCGCAAGAAGTTTTTCAGGAATTCTTTTTTGAGTCTCGACAGAGTGCAAAATATGGGTATAGTTCGCCTCTAATTTTTGCATGCTGATCAAAAGAATCATACATAAAACCCAGAGCATCAGTAACTTCGCTTTTTTTCATGACATGTACTAAGAAAGGTGCAATTTCCGTGCCAAGGGAGGGGCTATTGAGATTTTTTATGTAAAAGCACGGAAAAATCTCTTGAAGAAAGACTTATAAATAAGCATCTTAACCTTAGCATTGATCAAAATTGGGAAAGAAAATGGCAAGTCAGCGACAACTTCGCGTCGGGGAAGAAATACGGCATATCCTGGCCAATCTGATTATGCGTAATGATTGGCCGAAAGGAGAGCTTTCGAATCCTGTAACAGTGACGCGCGTCGATATTTCTCCCGATTTGCAAAATGCCGTAGTTCTCGTGATGCCCCTTGGCGGGTTAAAACGCGAGGAAAGCATGGCTTTTTTAACAGAAATGGCGCCCTATATGCGTAAATATTTAGCCGATCACATGGGGTTGCGCCGTGTGCCTTATCTTAAATTTCTTCTCGATGAGACCTTCGATAAGGCGGAGAAAATGGATCGACTGTTAAAAAGTGTTCAATAAAAACTTAGTTTTTTGATTTTTTATTCAACTTGGTTTTCGTTTTTTTCCCATAAACTTCTTGCTTTTGGGTTCTTTTATTAATTTTAAAAATATCTTTTTCCATCTTTTTTTGGACGAAAGATGTCAGCAGAATATTTTGATAAGTGGCTGTTTTCAGCATATCCCTAAGGTTTTTTTTGGCAATATCTTCTTTTTTGGGAGGAGAAAGTGTGATGTTGTCTACCCTTTTTTCAAGCAACCTTAGC
The DNA here is from genome assembly GCA_021808925.1 of Pseudomonadota bacterium. GTDB lineage: Bacteria > Pseudomonadota > Alphaproteobacteria > Paracaedibacterales > JAKBAR01 > JAKBAR01. Next base: position 9,142 of record JAKBAR010000032.1, read on the forward strand.
GCTTGATGAATATCGCTTAGCGTCTTTTGATAGCTTAGGAGAAGGTTGTTATTTTTATTGACCATATCGTAATGACTATTATTACAAACAACGACTGTTAAAAACAGTGTCGTTAAAATGGGCATAACAACAGAGCCACATCCAATCATACTTGAACACGTTAGCTTATCACTCAATTCTTTTTTTGTGTTTTCACAGTTTTTTTCGATGCTATATAACCTCTTTTCGATCTTCTCTATCTCCTCAAGCGGGCTTTTTTCATGAGCATCATTCTTGACTGAAAAAGAAAAAACGAGCCCACTCATGCTGATAAAAGCAGGGAGAAGATACTTGCAAATTGAGGTGTACATAAGAGCTTTTTCATGAAAGGGATGTTGTGCTCTTTTTATTATGAATCTATTATGTTTAATAAAATGTTAACTATAGATAAAATTCTTTATTTTTTCATCCAATGATAATGGGCAAAGACCATAGTTGAAAAAGCCATCAATAAAGCCAAAACAAAAGCTCCTTGAGTGCTTGTGTGATCAAGAAGGCTGATGCTCAGAAAAACCCCCGTAACAAGGCCATAAATAATTTTTCCAAGGGATAGATTTTTTTCTTGTTGCAAGATAATGAGCAAGAGTCCAAACCCAATGCCAGAGATAAAGCGCCAAAAAACAAAGTCAATAGCGTTGTAAGCTAAAAGCTCACCCATAATGCCAAGCCCATAAAAACCACAGCTATAAAAAATAGGTTTCTTCATCCGCGCTTTAAAAAATGTTTGAAAAAAGTAAGCAGAAAAACATCCGGCAATGAATATGCAAAAAGGCACAATAGCCCCTGCACTGTGGGATTCACTGTTACAGAGAATGAAGAACTCTAGAAAACTTTCGGTGCTTATGAAAAGAAAAAGGGCTAGGTCCAAAAAACCTAGTGATAGAGATGAGCGCGTATGAAAAGAGTTTTTACTATTGATGTTTTTTTCAATAGCGTAAAATTCCTTGGGAAGGGGCGGGAAAGAATTATTTTTAAGCGTATTTTGGATAGCGACTTTGGATTGAATGCGCAAAAAGAGTGTATTGATTTTCCGAGTGAATTTATAAAAAAAATGGCTGAGCTCTTGAATTTCATCTGTGCTTTTTGGTGTATATTCATGATAGGTGTAATGATTTTGAGCACATTCCTCAAAGGATTTTTTGAGATCAACAAGAGGCCTTTTGATGGAATTTTCGCTTATAGCGTAAAAAATCTGAGTTGTGAGGATGCATGTAAACAGACAAAGAAAAAAGAGCTGTGATAGTTGCCAAAAATTTTCTTTTGACCACTCTATATTCATATTAATTTTGAGAAACCCTAAGGTTTTTCCTTGATAATCAAAGGGAATTTCTATTTCTTGAGGATTTTTTATAGGGCTGGGCTTCTTTTGTGAGGCATGATAGAGTTTGTGATAATTTGAGTCATAAAAAGCAATGTTTGTGATTTCTTGATCACCCTCTAAGGCTGCCTGAAAGTGATCATTAGCGTAGCGTATCTCGTGCATATTGATATTAAGATCGATCGCTTTTTCAAGAGGTGCAAGAAGAGCTATACCCAAAGTAGAATATCTTTTCTCTGTCTCAACAGAAAGACCCTGTGTAATCAATATATTCGCGCTATAGAGCATGATGCCCACAAAAACTAAACAAAAAAAACATCCATAGAGCAAAAGATTGCGCTGAATACCTTTTAAAGATGAGGGGAAAAAAAAATGCATTTTTTAAGCTCTTTTCTGTATCTGTTCCCATTCCTCTTCAAAAGATTTTTCTTTTTCAAGGACTTGATCAATTTTTGAGAGTATTTCTGCAAGTTTGTGTGTGTGGCGATACATGGTGTAAAAACTTTCCTCAAGAGCATTTTCTTGAATAAATATGCTGGAGCTATTGTGAATGACATCGTTCGTGAGAAGTATTTTCATTTTATGGCAAGATCGTGTAATGGGTGCAAAAAGCCTTTGAATCAGAAAAAAAGAGAGCATAAAAAAGAAAAAAAGAATCGTTAGAGTCATCAACGCCATTTTTTTAGCAAAATCAAAAAGAGTGTAGTTGAGAGGGGTTTGATCAAACCGCACAATGACTCCACCGATAGGTTGTTTAAAGGGATTAAAAAGGGTGACTCCCACTGTGCCGATACCATCATCAAAAATACGCCAGAGTGTTTCTTGATGAGGGTGATTAATTTTTTCGAGCCAACTTAGAGGAATATTCGCATTTTTACTTTGACTGCGCGTGTGGTAAAGAATCCGCCCAAGATTTTTTGAATATGTTTCAAAAACACCAATGGAGAGAATGTCTGAGTGTTTCTTTTTTATCGCATCAATCACAGATTGTGTCGTATTGAGCTCACTCAAAGAGAGACCCAGGTTGAGCCCATCAGAAAGAGTTTTGCTAATGTCTTGGGCAATAATTTGAAATCTACTTGTGGTTAAATCAGAAATTTCCTTTTTATAAATGCTATACATGATAACATTAAAAACAACAGCGATGAAGAGAAGAGAGACAATAAGAGCTGCTGCCGTTTTTAAGGAAAGAGATACTCTTTTGAGAAAAAATTGCATTGTTGTCTATGCTTAGAAAGTTTTTAAATTATTTTTATTAAATGCTAAGCTATTCAGAAGCGACTGACAATATGCAAGTTTTATAAAAAATTCTCTCCCTCGAAAAGGGAGAGAATGGGGGGAACTAATAATTTTTTTGAGTTTTTGCGGACTTGTTATTGGTTGTTTCACTGTTGCTATTGCTTTCCTCGGTGGAAGCTTGAGCTTCGGAAATGCTGGTATTGCTTCCAACGCTTTGGCTTTTTGTGCCAGACATAGCCTTAGGCTCATCCATTTTCTTTTCACCCATTTTGGCATCTTCTACCTTAGGTTCATCTGTTTTCTTGGGTTCTTCCATTTTTGGTGATTCTTTCTCTTCGCCTTTTTTCTCTTCTTTGTTGCACGCGACGAATGCTAAAGAAATACCGAGTAAAAGAGCAAGTGATACGATTTTCATGATAAATAATCTCCTAAAAAAGTTAAACTGCCGCGCATTGCGACTCTCTCATCATTCAGGCTAGCATTAAAATCTTAACAAAGGATTAAAAAATCGGCTTTTTTATGTACAATGTTTAGACCATTCATATTTTTTATACGTGCGTGTTAAAAAATGACTATCGTCATACGCGGGGCCAGGGAAAGTGATCGAGACGTGCTTGAAAATCTTTTCCGAAGAGTGCGCCAGAAAACATTTAGAAAAAGGCCGCCAGGCGTATTTAAAATCGGGGACTATACAGTGTCAACGGAGGGAGAAATCGTGTGGGTGGCGCTTAAAAATAACGCTATTGTTGGTTTTGTATCCATATATTTACCGCATTTTATTCATCATCTTTTTGTTGATCCATGCGCTCAAAAACAAGGCGTTGGGGCGCTATTATTGAAAAAAGCAGAAGAAAATTTGAAGCGTCCTATGGAGCTTAAAATAGCCCTTGATAACAAAGGCGTGTGTCGTTTTTATCAAAAACAAGGCTGGGTGGAGATTTCTTTGCATGATCAGGCGCCAGAGCCCTATCTTCTCTATAGAAAATATTGAAAAAGACCAAAGACTTGAAAAAATCAGGGAAAAGGAGCATTCTTGGCGCTGTACTCATAGCAAATTAATAGTGATGCTTCTTTTTTTAACGATTGTTTTGATCGATTTTTTGGTGGCGGCTGAGATGGATATTCTCGTTCCGTCTTTTCCGGCATTGCAACAGCAATTTTCACTTTCTCCGTTTATGGTTCAGTTCGTTTTAAGTGCCAATGGTGTATTTTATGCGCTGAGCTCACTTTTTATGGGGCCTCTTGGCGATCGCATGGGGCGTAAGCAAGTGATTTTGGGGGGGCTTTTTGTCTTTATCGCAGGATGTTTTTTATGCTTTACAGCCACGTCCTATACGATGGTTATTGTGGGGCGTATTTTACAAGGCATTGGTATGTCTGGGTCGGCTGTCCTTGTTTTTGTCATTGTCTCGGATGAGTATCCCAAAGAAAAACAAGCCACTATTTTCTCCAGCCTGAATGGGGTGATCACCCTTGGGATGGCTCTATCTCCCCTCATTGGAAGTTACGTTAATCTTCGGTTTGGATGGAAAGGAAATATCGGATTTCTTTTTGTTTTGGCGATCATTAGTCTTACTTTTTGCACTCTTTTTGTGCCTAAAAGACCGCTCAATATAAAAAAGAATGTGCAGTTTTCGCTGATGAGCTATGCGCCTCTCTTTAAATCCAAAGTTTTTTTAAGGCTTGCTTTGACGGTGTGTCTTCTGGATGGCTGCTATTGGATATTTGTAGGCATGTCATCCATTTTATATGTCGAAGATATGGGCGTACCTCTCGATCAATTTTGGTATTACCAGGGGGCTGTGGCCGGAGCTTTTGCCCTTTCAAGCCTTTTGAATCCGCTTTTATTTAAGTATATTCCCCCCAAAAAATGCTTGGTTTGGAGTCTTTACGCTTCTCTTTTTTTTGGGTTTGCCATGGTCATTATGGGGATTTTTGTCAAAGATACCCCCCTCTATATTAGCATTAGTTTTTGTCTTTTTTCTGCGGCTTTGGTTTTTCCGCTTAATATTGCTTACCCAAAAGCCATTGCACTTTACCCCGAGTTTAAAGGAAGGGCCGCTGCCTTTATTAATATTGGGATTTTAATTTTCACAGCAATTGGTCTTCAGGTTGTTAGTTTTTTTTATGGTGGCAATTTCGTGTATCTCGCTCTTTTTATGTTTGTGTACATTCTCATCTCATTTATTCTTATGCGGAGTGAGTTCAATAATACAAAAAATAATCCTAAATTAATGTTTTTTTGACATTTTAAATGCCATTTCCTATCGATGAGGCTCTTTCCCCCTTAGCCTATTAAAGGAGCCAAAGAATAATTCCCCCTAAAAAAATACGATACAGAGCAAAAATGAGGAGACTATGTCGTTGCAAAAAGGTAATCATAAAATGGATGGCTGCGAGGCCAAAGAGAAAAGACAGCGAGAAATAGAGGCTAAGGTCTAGAAGAGGTGTTTGAATACCTTCCTTGGACGCATCCATAAAGATGAGGAGTGATGCCCCAAGGATTGCGGGAATCGCAAGGAGAAAGGCGTAACGTGTGGCGCTCACACGGTCAAAACCAAGGAGACGGGCACCTGTTAGGCACATGCCCGAACGGCTGCTGCCGGGAATGAGTGAAATCACCTGAAAAAGCCCAATAATCAGAGCTTTCCCAAAAGTCATTCCTTGAAGTGTTTGATTTTTTTGTGCGAAGCGATCGGCGGCATAAAGAAAAATTCCCCCAAGAATCAGCATAACGGCATTGATAGAGGGCGATCGTACGACCTCAATGCCGATGCGTTTAAGTAGAAACCCTGCGATAACTACGGGGAATGTTGCGATGATAATAGTGAAGGCCAAGCGGGCATGAAAAGGATCTCGAGAACGGCCTAACTTTAAATAATAACCAAAAAAATGGCGAATCATTTGAAAAATATCTTTATAAAAATAGCAACACACTGAACAGAGTGTACCAAAATGCAGAATGCCATCAATTTCTAAGCTATGATCTTGCCAACCGAGGAGTGTTGGTAATAAAATCAAATGTCCGCTGGATGAAACAGGAAGAAATTCCGTAAGTCCTTGGATTAAGCTTAAACTAAAAATTTCAAACATATAAAAGTGCGACTATCCTTATGCTTTCTTTGCTTCAGACTGTAGATAAAACAGGTTCTTTTTTCAATGCGTAAACTTTATCACCATTGGCTTTGCCCTTATTCCCGGAAAATGCGTCTTGTTATGGCAGAGAAAAAACTCGATTTTTCTCTTGTGTTTGAGCCATTGTGGGAGATGCGCCCGGGGTTTTTAAGGATGAATCCTGAGGCGAAGACGCCTGTTTTTATTGATTTGAATGGTGCAATGGTTGTATCGAATTATGCCATTACTGAGTATTTAGAAGAAACTTATCCAGAGGTTGCGCTTTTTCCCACGACAACAGCAGAAAAAGCTGAGGTGCGACGCTTGCTCTCTTGGTTCGATGAAAAAATGGCATCCGAAGTAACACTTCCTCTTGTGCTTGAAAAAACGATTAAAAGGTATATGGAGGGAAGTCGTGGTCCCGATTCAACCATCCTACGGGCGGCCAAACAAGCGATTCATCATCATATGGATTACATGGCGTGGCTCATCGACAGACGGCGGTGGCTTGCGGGTGAGTTTTTTTCCATCGTTGACCTTGCCGCAGCGGCCCACTTGTCGTCCCTCGATTATCTGGGCGATGTTCCCTGGGACAAGAATGAGAGTGTGCGTGATTGGTATGCGTGTCTTAAGTCCCGTCCCAGCTTTAGAAGCCTTTTGACGGACCGTCTTCCGGGCATTTTTCCCACAAGCCACTATGCCGAGTTGGATTTTTAGACAGCGGAGGTCATGGCTTCCGCTTTTTTTTCATTCCTACGGAACAACACGCTATTGATGAAGAATTTCAAAAACTTTGAAATAAAATTTTCAATTAAAAGACTTAAGACGATGTAAAATGAGAAAGACAAGGGCGCAAAAGAGTCCTATAATGCCTCCTATGAGCGTATTTGCACACACAAAAAAGACGCAGCGTGGTGACCTTGTCGCGGCCTTGGATATTGGCACGAGCAAGGTATGCTGCGCCATTGCTATGGGCGATCTTAAAGAAAAAATGGGCCTTAAGATTCTCTGTCAAAATTACTCTTAAAAATCCGCATTCATCATATATTTTAGTTGTGGCGCACCGACAAGATAAAGGGCGCCACGCAAAATTTCGCGCAGAGAAAGGTGAGCTTGAAGAGTTTGATCCAAATAATCCGAGCAAGCCTGATAAGCCTCCACCCAATGGGCGTGAGGAGCGTGCTTTAAAAGCTTTCCTATTCCCGGAGAGAGAGGCTGATCGCCTTTTATTGAGCACATAATTTTATAGAGAAAAGGGCACAATCCCTCCACCAATAGGGGGCACTGTGCCTCCTCAAGAGCATCAATCATAGGTTGAATTTTTTGTGGTCCTTCCATCATCATAGTCAAGAGCAACTTTCCAAGGTGTTGCGCGCTATCCGAAGAGACCTCTGGTTTTGATGTGCGAGGAAAAAGAATCTTTGTGCAGCGCGATAAAAGGGTTGGAAGAATCTTTCCAGGCTGGGCCGAAAGCAGAAAAATAACCGTTTTTTGGGGGCATTCTTCAAGTATTTTCAAAAGAGCATTTGTCGATTGACGGTTAAGCGACTCTGCTTTTGCAATCGTCACAACGCGCCATGTTGGAAGTGTTGGTGTTGTTTTAAGAAAATTTAACAGTGTATGCGTGGCCTCAAGTGTGATTTCTTTTTTATCCACCAAGGCCTTGAGCGCAAAAAAATTAGGATGCGAGGTATACTTTTCACCCAGGAGAAAAATTGCAAAATCATCAACGGATTCGTCTAAATCTTCGCCAATCCATAATTGCACAGGGGGAAGCTGTCCTTGATCGACAAGGGATTTAAGCGAAGAAAGGGGGTGATTGTGGGGCATACTTTAAAGCGTCAAAGAATAATCAGGGAATTATAGCAAAAAATCAGGTGGAGGTAAGACACATTTGTTTTATCACACGCAAGACATGACTGCACATTCGTATCAAAATAGGTTATAACGGTTACAAAATAATGTGCAGCGAATAAAGTTAAAAGGTGCAGCGATGGTCAAAGAATTTTTATGCGAGATCTATAGTGAGGAGATACCGGCGCGATTTCAACAGGCAGCAGCGGCTCAGCTGAAGGAATTATTCACGCAACAGTGCCGTGAGATTGCGCTTGCTGCACAGGATATTCATACTTTTTCAACGCCTCAACGCATTATTATCCACGCCCATATAGCCGAGGAAATTCCTGCAGAAAAAATTGAAAAGCGCGGACCTCGCCTTGGTGCACCTGAAAAAGCTATCGAGGGATTTTGCAAAAGTATTGCTGTGACACCAGATGAACTCACTGAAAAGGATGGCTATTACACAGCAGAAATTATGGTTCCAGCTCAAAAGACAGAAGCGGTGCTGGCAGGGCTTTTGAATGCTGTGATTTTAAAAATGCAATGGGCAAAAACCATGCGTTGGCCTCAAAGCCCAACACCGTGGGTGCGTCCTGTGCGTCATATTTTTACACTTTTTCACGGGCAACCCTTTGAAACGTTTATCGACGCTTTTAATCTTAAGACCCATTCTTTTACCTTTGGACACCGCTTTCTCAGCCCAGAACCTCTTTATCCTAAATCTTTTGAAGAATACACAAATAAACTTTTGGACGCCCATGTCGTGATTGACCGTGATGCACGAAAGCGTCTTATTCATGAGGCTTTGGAAAGTGAGGCTCAAAAGCATAATTTAACCCTTATTGCAGATGATCGACTCCTTGAGGAAACAGCTGGCTTAGTTGAATATCCTGGTGTTTTTATGGGGAAGTTAGATGCGCATCTTTTCAAAGCGCCCGAGGAAGTGATTACAACATCCATGCGGTTTCACCAAAAATGCTTTGCCTTTCGTGGGAATGATGGCGCACTTGCACCTTTTTTTGCAGCCATTATTAATACGATTCCAAAAGATCATGGAGCTGCGCTTGCAAAAGGATACGAGATGGGAATGCTCAAAGCACGCCTTGAGGATGCACGGTTTTTTTACGAACAGGATCGACGCACACCCCTTGAAAGCTATCAGCCAAAGCTCGACGGTATTATTTTTCATGAAAAGTTGGGGACGCTTGGGGATAAAATCAGGCGCATGCATTTTGCGTCAAAAGACTATGCTGCGGCCCTTGGTCTTGAAAAACAAGCTCTTCTCACACGCGCGATTGATCTCTGTAAGTCGGATCTTTTGACGCAAATTGTGGGTGAGTTTCCAGAGCTTCAAGGCGTGATGGGAAAAATTTATGCACAGTTACAAGGTGAAGATGAGGTCGTAGCAGATGCACTTTGTGATTATTATCATCCCACAAGTGCTGAGGCGAGTGGAGAGGATGTTCCTCATAAACAGGTAAGTATCGGCTTAGCGCTTCTGGATAAACTTGATACGCTTGTGGGCTTTATTGGTCACGGGATTCTTCCCACAGGATCAAAGGATCCTTATGCTCTCCGCCGGACTGCCCTTG
>JAKBAR010000068.1 GCA_021808925.1 Pseudomonadota bacterium
TCTTTCTTGATCCACCGTATCAAAGTAATCTTTTATCTGAAAGTTTGAATGCCTTAGGACGTTTAAATTTGCTCAAACCATCATCATATGTTTATTTGGAATCAAATGAGCAAACTGAAATCAGCAATTTAGAACATTGGAATATCATTCGCCAAAAGCGAGCTGGACAAGTCAATTATCAGCTTATGCAACTAAATCGCTCAGACCTTGATCGGGGAAAGCAACATGAATGGGGATGATCACGGGATGTTGGTCCATCCATTGGTCATGAACTTTCTTAGCAAGAGCAAAATCTTTGACATTTAAATAACCAAGAACTTGTTCCTGAACAGATTTGGGTAATTGTGCGAGCATATAATTCTCCTTTAAAAAATTTTATTATTGCACCTCTCTTCTCAAGAGAAGGTGCATCCTTGCAAACAATCGTCTATGATTGGTCCATCGATTTGTCCTAAAAAACTTCACGCTGAAGTCTTGATGCATCCAAGCCTGTGGAGTCCATGTTTCCCTCTCCACTTTCCAAACAGCCCGCTAACAAGAGCAAACTGACCGCCTATCCATGTTGTGTATTATAAAACTCTGCAGGGTCCGTGTCTGTGCGAGATCTCGCAAAATGAGGCAAGAAAAAGAGTCAATTCCTCTTTCACGTGATTACTAAACATACATTTTGACTAAAATTTGTTCTTTTTCAACGAGTTGGGTGATCTATGCTCAACTTTAAGCTCCAATAAGAAGGTTGCGCCAATATCACAACACGTATTGGCGCAACCTTCTTATTGGAGCTTAAAGTTGAGAAAAGTATTACCTCAAAGCTAAAAAAGGGTAGAATTTGGATAATACTTATCTTTAACATTGTAAACTCTAGGAATCTTTATGACCCAAGACGAACTCAAAAAAGCTGCAGCCTGTGCTGCCATCGCCTATGTAGAAGATGACATGATCGTCGGCGTAGGAACAGGCTCAACAACCAACTACTTCATTGACGAACTCACAAAAATTAAACATCGCATTGAAGGTGCCGTTGCAAGCTCTGAAGCTACGGCAGCACGCCTCAAGACCGCTGGGATCCGCATCTTTGATCCAAACACCATCGACAGCCTACCTCTCTACGTCGATGGCGCCGACGAAGCCAATACCCATCGGCAACTCATCAAGGGCGGCGGCGGCGCCCTTACGCGCGAAAAAATCTTAGCCACAATCAGCCGATCTTTTGTCTGCATCATCGATGAAACCAAACATGTTAACGTGCTAGGTCGATTTCCTCTGCCTGTTGAAGTCATTCCCATGGCAAGAAGTTATGTCGGCCGACAAATCGTCAAACTCGGTGGGGAACCGATCTACCGAGAAGGCGTGATCACGGACAATCATAATATCATCATTGATATTCATAACTTGAATTTAGTCGACCCTGTGCCTATTGAAGAAGCACTAAACCAAATCACAGGTGTGGTTTGTCATGGATTATTTACAAAACGCACAGCCGACCTGCTTTTAATTTCAACACAAAAAGGTATTGTACGTATTTCAGAGGAACAAACTTGGTGAATAAAGTTGTCCTCATCACTGGCGCAGCACGACGCATCGGCGCAACTCTTGCGCGAGGCCTGCATGCTCAAGGCATGACTGTTGTGATTCACTATCGCCATTCAAAACAAGCAGCACAAACACTTAGCGATGAACTCAATCAAGCCTGCCCTCGTTCAGCTTTTATGATCAATGCCGATCTTCGGGATCTAAATCAATGCAATTCTTTAATTACAGAAACCATTGCACTGACCGGACAACTTAATGTTCTTATTAATAATGCCTCAAGCTTCTACCCAACTCCTTTAGAAACAGCCACAGAAGAAAATTGGAATGATTTGATGAGCAGTAATTTAAAAGCACCATTTTTCTTAAGCCAAGCCGCAAGTGTATATTTGAAGAAAGAACAAGGTTGTATTATTAATTTAATTGATATCCACGCAGAAAAACCATTGAAAAATTATTCAATTTATTCGATAGCTAAAGCGGGTTTAAACATGTTGACGCTTTCTCTAGCGCGCGAACTAGGTCCAAATATTCGTGTTAATGGCATAGCGCCTGGAAGCATTCTACCTCCAGAAAAAGAAAATAGTTTAAGCGAAGAAGAATATCAGACTTTAATTAGGCGTACAGCTCTAAAGCGTTCTGGCTCGCCGGATGATATTTTAAAAGCGGTTGATTATTTAATTCGAGCAGATTATGTTACAGGCCAAGTGATGGCGGTAGATGGTGGACGATCGTTGTTTATGTAATTTTTTCACCGTCATCTCAGGATAAGTCCTGGCCTCCCTTCAATCTCCGGCAAATTCAAATGAAAAGGGTGTTTTATTCTTTCTTTAAATGACTTAATTCCGTCCTTATGCAACCCCTTTGGATCATAAACTGTTGCAACCAAAAGTGTTTCTGAACCGAAATTTGATCTAACCTTGAAGAAGAAAACTCTACTTATATCTCCAACCCCCATTTCTTTTATAAGTTGACGTTTAACTCCATTAACATAAGCAAAAAATTTTTCATCTATTTTTTTAATACCCTTATCAGCCTCTTCAGCAAACTTTAAGTCGCCTTCTCCAATTTTTTCCTTTAAAATTTTAAAATCATCATCATCAGTTATCTGTTCTCTCAAAGAAATCAGGTCAAAATAAGCACGAACATGGCCATGACCATGCTTATCCTTTATTTCTTTAAACCCTTCCGGTTTTGTTGAACAAGAAAGTGTCTTATCAAACCAACTCGAAATTGGATCGACTGGTTTCTTAGAGTGAGAAAACAAATTTGAACTGGATTGTGAACGAGAAATACCCTTTGGTCTTTTTTCTTTAACTTTACTTTCCTCAAGGTTTGGAGAAATTCTTTTTGGGTGAGCGCCGCAATAAAAATTAAGCTCTTCCAGCATTTTATCGGCGGCAGCGCGATTCTCTTTATTTAAAATAGAATGAGGGTTTTTATGGCTTCCCCCAAAAAGAAGCAAACTTAGATCACGAGTTGATTGCGATTTTTTCATAAACTTTTGTTTTGGATTAGCATCTTCTGTCATTATTTCTTTTGAAGTTCCATTCTTTACTAACGCCAGAGTATCTTCGCACTTCGGCAATGATTTTATATATTCATCAAAATAAATATGAACGGTTTTTTTATCTTGATCTTCTTTTGACAAATCAATATTTTTAGATTTAAGAAGTGCCTCTGCACTTTTTAAAATAGAAGAATCCTCATGATGTCTTTCAAAAAGAACCATCAAAGGAGTTTGCCTCCTTTCATTAATATGATTAACATCCGCACCTCTTCTTACTAAAGCTTTTATCATTCTGTATTTATTGTTCGCGCAAACTATGTGCAAAAGGCCTTGAGTTTGATCATTTTTTTCAACTTTAATTTTATTGATCTGGTTAAGTGTTTGCCGACCAGCTTCTTTGATGATTTTTTTAAATCCAACTTTTTCATTTTCATGAAAGCCAGATTCATGTTTTTTATAAAAATTTAACAAATGACTTAGCTCAAAAATTTTACCATCATTCGTTTTTAAAAAATCTATTTTTTCTGAAAACACCATTAATTCCAGACAATTAAAAACAGACGAATATTTGAAAAAATTTGACAGGAGGACTCTAAGAGCTATCCGATGCACACATTTATTTGAATAAAATTTGTTTAAAATCAAATAACTATCGATTATAATCTATTATCTTAAAAATTAATTTGTGTTATAAGGAGATTGTAAAGATGTCTTTAGCAAG
>JAKBAR010000033.1 GCA_021808925.1 Pseudomonadota bacterium
TGTGGGGGTGCGAAAATTAACTTTTTGTTAAGGTGTGTGAATAAAAGGTTAATGTTTTAGGCTCATAATTTGAGAAAAAGCTGCTCACTTCGTTTTTTTCAAGAGCGATCAAAAGAAAAAATCTTTTGCCCTTTGAAGAAAATTTAAGGCGTCTTGCCATTTAACGCAGCGATCAGCGCGTTTTTTTCGCCGAAAAAGACCGTTTCAACGCATAAAATCGCCAAAAAAGCCCTTTTTTACATGAAAAACCACAAAATCATGGTCAAAAAATGGAAAACTCCTGCGAAATGTCACTAAAATACTCAAAAACCACAAATTTTACCCAAAAAAGCATCCTTTCCATCGAATATTTCGTGAAAAACTCAAAAAATATCGGTCAAAATTGAAAAATTAACATGTAAACACAAAAATTACGCTGAAAAAATAAAACTTCATCTCTAGAAAATGAAATGAAAAAATCATAAATTTCTTGTGCGCATGGCCCATTTTTCTGATTTTTAAGGGCGATTTTTGCCTACAGAGTACAAATTCAACAAAAAATTATCCCAACCTACTTTATTTCTTTAAATGATTAATTTTTTAAACTAACTCTGAAAATTAACTTTTTATTAAGGTTTATGGGGTGAAAATAGCTTGTTGGTAGAAATTTATTAAAATTTAATCAAATTAGCTATGACGAATGATCTCGGACTTTTTAATACAAATCTTTTAAAATTACTAATTCATAAAATGAGCTATTTACAGGCTTCTGCACTTCAATCCTCTCAAAATGTGGCAAAGGCTGATATTCCTGAGGCGCGAAAAAAAGAGCTTAAGCCTTTTGAAAAAGTCGTCAAAAAAACGGCGCATGGTCTTGAGATGAATCTGAACGAAGAACATGTCATTAATACAGGGGAGCAAATTAATCGTGAGGCAGAGGTCTTGAATCTTCAAACTCTTGCGATGGATTATCAATCCCTGATTCACATTTACAAACGCTATCACGAGATGATTCGTGTGGCCATAGGACGTAGTTAGGGGGTATTTATGATAGGTCCTTCGTCGCTTCAAAAAGTTTTACAAGTGGCCTTGTCAGGGATGCAGGTGCAAACACAGCGTCTTTTGGTGGCGGCTCAAAATCTTGCAAATGCGGGGACGCGCGCACCTTCTCCGGGAGAAAATCCGTATCAGCGAAAAGTCATTAGTTTTACATCAGAAATGGACCGAAAAAAGGGGGTTGAGGTTGTGAAAGTTCGAAAAATTGATCGTGATACAACGCCTTTCCCGCTTATTTATAGCCCTGGGGATCCTGGCGCTGATGAAAATGGTTATGTAAAAGAGTCCAATGTAAAGCCGCCGATTGAAATGACGGATGCGATGGAAGCCAAACGTGGGTATGAGGCAAGCCTTAAGGCGTATGAAAAGGCCCTTGCGATGCAGCAAGATGCGATTAGTTTACTGCGTGGTAGCCGTGGCTAGGATAAAAAATAGAAAAAGAGAGAGTTTCTTATGAATGTAAGTGCACTTCAAAGTTATACAAATGCGGCAAAACTTGGTAGCTCGGGAGTAAATTCTTCTAAGGATCCCTTGGGCGGGGAGGGTGAGGTAGGAATAAAATCCTCAGCACCGCATGGGTTTAAATCGGAATTGTCATCTTTTCCCAAAGCTACACTCGATAGTTTAAAGCAATCGGGTGCAGACGCAGAGAAAAATATAACAGCACAAATCCTAGGTACGGGAAATGTTGAAAAAACGGCCATGTCCATCCAAGAACTGAGCACACATATGGAGATTGTGTCCCAAGCCCTGCGTGTGGCTGTTGAGAAAATCAACGAGCTCACAACGCGTACAATGGGCGGTTAAATTTTATTCTTTTTCCTTCTCATTAAAAACAATACTAAGAATTTTCATGATTTCGAAGCCTGCGCTATTCCAAGAAGTGGTACGGGTGCGTTCTTTATCATTATAAGATCTTTTAAATTCACTCAGGCGGTGATGATAGCTTGGATGTCTTTCATGAAACTCATTAAAAAACCAGTCATAACTATCATCAAGATATTCAATCTCTTTTTCATGATCATCTAAATATTTCAGAAAATAAGCCATTTCCACGGTTTTTGCATAATAATCAAAGTATTTTTCTTTGCTTTTTTCAAAAATTTCGCGTGGTTGATTCAGCAACATCCAGCCCGCACGATGAAGGTGCGCCATATCATGTTCCCACAGGTTCTTTGCACAGAGTACGAAATTAGGATTATATTTGTGCTGCTTTAATAAGTTGTCATAGTCAACTTCTTTTTTCACAGCACAGCCATTGAAAACAGCACTGTGAACCCTATTATTGTTATCAAAAAAAGCCATACCTTTTGACATTGTTTTAAGATCTACAATGCCGTCAAAATTAATCACAGGAATAAAAATGGTTTGGGTAATCAGATAAAGCCAATTATGCCATTGAGCACCTCCTATTTCATAAAGGAAATAATCAGGGGTTTTTGCGAATTGTTCGGGGATATCTTTTTGTGCTTTTTCCCATACTTGTTTAAAGGCATTCCAGGAAAAAAGCTCTTGCCAATTTTCACAATAATCCCATTGATGCTCTGCTATCTCACCGTACAAACTCTTCGCTCTAAAACGGCTTTCAGAAAGCTTTTGCCTGCAATCAAGACTTAATGTGACGGACAAGAAATCACAGATTGCACCGTAATCTCTCAAATTAAGATACATTTCATTTTCAGCATTTTCGCTTACAAAATCCTCCATATCCTTGATATTTTTCAGCATATGTTTGACGTCGTTTTCTTTTCGCTCCTTTGTCTCAATTTGCTGATTGAGCGTGTGGCGTATATAAGAGAGGTTTTGTGTGAATAAGCCGTTGATATCTTTTGTGCGTGTGTCATTACTAAAACCCTCGTTCTCATTAAATTGATCTTTAACGAAACTGAGAAGCGTTTGCTCACCCACAAAAGTCGGGGCGACTTCTTTTTCCTCAGTGAGGGAGAGTTTATCAAACTCCTCAGTGAGATTATCGCTAAGGGATTCACTTGCCCAAAGACTGTGCATCGCAAGAAGTGTAAGAATAAGAATCTTTTGAAGAATATTCATGGTATAAAAAATAATTCTGTTTTGATTATCTTTTATATTTGTTTTTATTTAATAATTTCAATAAATATTTTTATTTCTCCATCTCGTGGATAAAATGCACAAAATCCTCAACACTGCCAAAATCTTTATACACACTTGCAAAGCGGATATAGGCCACAGGATCAATAGAAGAAAGGGCCTCAAGGACTGTATTTCCGATGGTCTGAGTTGTAATTTCAGCCTCGCCGCGGGTCTCAAGTTGACGAATAAGGGCGCTAATAAACCGCTCAATATGATTACTGTCCACAGGGCGTTTGCGTAGTGCCGTCATAATGGAACGTGTCATCTTTTCCCGGTCAAAGGGCTCCTTGCCACCGTCGCGCTTGAGGACCATCAGTTGGCGCAGTTCAATGCGTTCAAATGTTGTAAAACGCCCCCCACACCCTGCACAGACACGGCGGCGCTTAATGTTTGTCTCATCATCGCTCACCCGTGAATCTTTAACAGAGGTGTCAGCGGCGGCACAAAAAGGGCATTTCATAAAAAAATTAACGTCGTAAGAAAGAATGGAATTAGTATACGCATCACCGCTGTGGATGGCAAATTCTGTGAAAAAATTCACGTGATTATTGGCGCAGCTCAATGCGTTCAAATGGTATAAAACGCCCTACACACCCCGCACAGACACCGCGGCGCTTAATGGTTATCTCATCATCGCTCACCTGTGTGTTTAAGGGACTAAATTCTAGAAATCAACACTGTTTTATAAACACATAACATCCTGAAAATCCTTGCTCTTGGGGTGAAGTTTGTTTAGCCTTATGCATATAAAATTTTTCTAAAATAATAATATTGTGATTGATATTAAGTTACTCTCTCCTCAAAAAAATCTTCAAAAATCAACGGCACGCTCTCTTAAAAAAACAGAAGCAAAAAGCGGAGTGAATCAATTCCACGCTTTGACAGAGGATATAAAAGATGCACAGCCCGTGGAATCACTGCAAAGCATGCATGGGATTACGGTGGATCATTTGATTTTTAATCAGGGATATTATGAGGGGCAGCGTGAGCATTATATTCAGTACGGGCACGATGTTTTGCAGCGTCTTGAGAAGCTGAGGGATGATGTGATCTGTGGTCGAATGACGCTAGAGACTCTTCAGGATTTGAGGTCGGTTACGGCGCAATCTCTTCCCCATACAATGGATCCTTCGCTGAAATCCATTCTAGAAGATATTCGCATTCGTGTGGAGGTCGAGCTTGCGAAGATAGAGAGCGTATAACGCCGTCATCAGGGTAAAAGGGGATGGCGCGTGCTATCTCTTTTTTTATTAATGTTATTTACCTAACAGTTTTTCTTATAATTTCTTGAATTTATCTAGAATTTCTTTTATTTTTTGCTTAACGCTATCATCATCATATTCTTTATACAGGTTTTGAAGATCATATCTGACCGTATTGTAGGCTTTTTTTGAGTCGCTCTCTTTGTCTGTTTTATCTTCTGATTTTAAAAGATCAGGGTATTTTTCTTTTATATGCTTGACAATCCCTTGGAATAAAGTAGATTCCTCATCATCCTTTACATCGCTTAGTGCCTTAAAAAGCTCCGTAAACTTCTCTCTATATGCTTCATTTGCAATCTTTTCAAGATCGTCAATTTCTTCCAGTAAGAGGTCAATTGTTTTAACTGATTCTTCTAGTTGACCCTCTAACTTTTTAACTTTTTCCTCTAAAAAATGAATTTTCTTCTGGATTTCTGCATCGTCTATCTCTTTCATCGCCATCACAGGCGACAGATTAAGGACTACTCCCCCCATGTACATTAAAGACACAAGTGTCACGATCTTTTTCATAAAAATATTCTTTTTGTTAATAATTGATAATACACCTTTATACATGACAGAGAAAAGTAAAGAAAGGGTTAAGGGAGGGGGGAGAATTATTTAGAGTGTTTTGCGTGGGTCAAAAGCGTCGCGAACGGCTTCTCCGATAAAAATGAGAAGACTCAGCAAAAAAGCAATGGAAAAAAATCCTGTGAGTCCTAACCACAACGCCTGAATGTTATTTTTTCCTTGGGTCAATAGCTCACCCAGCGAGGCGGATCCAGGGGGCAGGCCGAATCCTAAAAAATCAAGAGACGTCAGCGTAGAAATAGATCCATTCAGAATAAACGGAAGATAGGTAACCGTTGCAACCATGGCGTTTGGGAGGATATGGCGCGTCATAATCCGAAAAGTGGGCACGCCAAGGGCTTCGGCCGCACGGACATAGTCAAAGGAACGTGTGCGGAAAAACTCAGCCCTGACAACGCCCACAAGGGCCATCCATGAGAAAAGGGCCATAATGCCGAGGAGCCACCAAAAATTGGGCTCGATCATGCTGGAGAGAATAATAAGCAGAAAAAGGGTTGGCAGGCCTGACCATACCTCAATAAAACGCTGCATCAATAAATCTACTTTCCCGCCAAAATAGCCTTGAACAGCTCCTGCAGCAACACCAAGAAGAGACGCTGCAATCGTAAGATAGAGTCCAAATAAAATGGAGGTGCGATAACCATAAATAAGGCGTGTCAGCACATCTCTTCCTTGATCATCTGTTCCAAGCCAATTATCTGTGCTGGGGGCAGAGGGGGCAGGGGTCGGCAAATCATAGTTTACCGTGTTCGGACCGAAACGAATGACAGGCCAAAGAGCCCAACCGTTTTTTTCAATGAGATTTAAAACATATTTATCGCGGTAATTCGCCGTCGTTGCAAAGGTGCCTCCAAAGGTTGTTTCTGGATAATCTTTGAATACGGGAAAATAATAGTGATCCTTATAGTGCACCATAAGCGGGCGATCATTGGCGACAAATTCTGCAAAAAGCGAAAAGAAAAAAATACTCAAAAAGATCCAAAGCGAATAAAATCCTCGCTTGTTTTTTCTGAACTGCTCCAAACGGCGCTGCATAAGAGGGGTGAGTGTGATCATAAAATCGCGATAGTACTACGGATGCCTCAACAGTGTAACGCCAAGATAAAAAAGAGCAACCTTTTTGTGACCGTCAAGGGAGGCCTCCTCTCTTTTCAATGTTTAGAGGGAGGCCAGGGTGCCTTTATCTATACGTTATTCTCATCTTCGTCACTTTTACTCTCTTCGTCACTGTATTTAATAGATTCAAGCTCATTAAAAGATTCTTCGAAATAGTCTTTTACATATTTCAAGCGCTCTTTTGTCATTTCTTCATCTATTACTTTAATTTCCTCAAAAAGATCTTTTGTATTTTCTTGGGCGTTTTGAATAAGTTTTTCTGAGAGTGTGATGCGCTTGTTATGGATACAGCAATGCTCATAGTAGGAGTTTGTGCATTTTTCAATATTAATAGTCTCCTTAAAGCGAGGTGTTAAAAGCTCATCCAGTTTAATATAGGAGCCTAACTGATTTAAGATAAATTCCATGTCTTTATTTTTATAAGTCTCGAAGTATTTATCAAATATGTTCTGTGTATACTCAGAAAGGCCTGCTATTTCTTTCGCGTAGGGAGTTAACAGATTTTTGTGTGTCTCACGTATTTTTTCATGAAAGGAAATTTTTTTCTCTTCTAAGACGGCCACACGCATTTTTGACTTTTCAAAGGAATCTTCCGTGATCTTGTCTGTATTTTCTGTTGCGAGGATCGGAGCCGTGCTCACAAAGAATCCTATAATAAGCGAAAGTAATAAGAGCGATTTTTTCATTTTTTTATCCTTAATTTTTTTGATGAGGCGAATACTTGTTTATTAACCTTTTTTTTGATCAAGGTCAATGCGCGGATCCACAAACATATAGGATAAATCGCCAAGGAGATGGAGGAACATTCCAATGAGTGTGAACATATAAAGCGTGCCAAACATCAAGGGATAATCACGGCTCATTGCAGCTTCGAACCCAAGAAGACCAAGGCCATCAAGGGAAAATAAAATCTCGATCAAAAGGGATGATGTAAATAAAATACCAATAAACGCTGCAGGAAAACCGGCAATGACAATTAACATTGCATTTCTAAAAATATGTTTATAGAGGACAGCTTTTTCAGAGATTCCTTTGGCGCGCGCACATAAAACATATTGTTTATGAATTTCCTCAAGGAAAGAATTTTTTGTAAGCAATGTAAGTTTTGCAAATCCTGCAATCACCATGGCAGTTATCGGGAGGGTGATGTGCCAAAAATAATCGGTTATTTTATGAAAAAAAGAAAGACTTGCAAAGTTATCTGAAAAAAGACCCCGTAAAGGGAAAATTTGCCAAAAACTTCCTCCTGCAAATAAAATAATCAGAAAAAGTGCAAAAAGAAAACTGGGTACTGCATAACCGATAATCACTACAACGCTTGTCCAAATATCAAAGGGAGATCCATCGCGCACAGCTTTTTTAATCCCAAGGGGAATGGAAATAAGATACACAAGAAGCATTGTCCAAAGGCCAAGGGAGATAGAGACAGGGAGTTTTTGTTTGACGAGATCGACAACGGGCGCATCCTTGAAATAGCTTTTTCCAAAGTCAAAGGTGAGGTAATTTTTAATCATAATAAAAAAACGCTCATAGGCCGGTTTGTCAAAACCAAACTGTTTTTCAAGCTGTTTAATAAACTCTGGGTCAATCCCCTGTATGCCGCGATAAGAACTGTTGGGGTCGCTCATGCTATGGTCTCCAAGAGCATTCATGCCATCGCCCCCTGTTCCACCGATACGACTGTCTGTATCAAGGGATTGACCGCGAATTTTAGCAAGAATTTGCTGAACAGGTCCTCCTGGGGCTGCCTGTACAATAATAAAATTAATGAGCATGATCCCAAACAGTGTCGGGATCATGAGTAAAAAGCGTTTAAGAATGTAAAGAGCCATGTTTAGGTTATTTGAACCACGCCTTGAGAGTGTTTGTAAACCATCCTTTGATCATATCCCACAAAGTGCGATTTGTCTGGTCCTTACCTTTGGAATCTTTAGGCTGATCCGATGTTTTCGTTTCTGTTGTCTTATATTCCACCTCCTGCTGGGGCTTTTCGCCTTTTGACCACCATGTCTCAAGTGTAATCGGCATATACTTAGGAGGTGTCTTGGGGTGATCCAGTACATTCCAGTAAGCCACGTCGACTTTATTCGTATACCACGTCGGAATCATATAATAACCATTGATCAGAACACGATCGAGTGCGCGCATTTTGAGTTTAAGATCATCAAAATTTTTCGCTGTGATCACCTCTTCGACGAGCCTATCAACCACGGGGTCTTGAATGCCCCATTGGTTGCGCGTTCCTTTGGCTGAGGCAGAACTGGATTTATACCAATCACGGAGCTCATTTCCTGGAGAATTTGAGACAGGCGAGATGCTAAAGATCATATCGAACTTAGAATCATCCACTTGTTCTTGGTAAGCAGCAACATCCATAAAGCGAATTTTTGCATCAATCCCAAGACCTTTAAGTGTTTCGACAAAAGGGCTAATGATGCGTTCAAGACTCCTATCATAAATAAGAATTTCAAAAGCCAACTGCTTGCCTTTTTTATCCACAAGCTTTTGTCCTTTGATAGTATAGCCTGCCTCCTCAAAAAGTTTAAGAGCCTTTTGTGTAATCGCTCGTGATGCTTCCTCGTCTGTATAGATAGGGAGCTTAAACGCTTTTTCGTACTCAGGATGCTTTTTGAGATCAGCGCCAACCTTTGTCAAAAGAGCAATTTCTTCGGGTGAAGCATCTGCTGTGGCTGCAAATTCTGAGTTAGGGAAGAAGCTAAGGGTGCGCTTGTAGCGATTGAAAAAGATATTCTTATTCAACCACTCAAAATCATAAAGAAGCGTGAGGGCTTTGCGGATATGAATATTTTTAAAAACATCACGGCGCGTATTAAAGAAAAGACCTTGGGTTCCTGTGGGCATCGAATGCTCGATGCTTTCCATTTTAACGCGGCCATCTTTTACAGCATCAAAGGTATAAGCGGTATTCCACAATTTTGCACTGGTCTCATAACGCCAATACACTTGTCCTGATTTAAAAGCTTCAAATAAGGCGTTGCTATCACGAAAATAGAGATATTTAATGGTATTAAAATTGTGCAATCCTTTTTGCGAGGGGAGATTCTCACCCCACCAATCCTTCACACGGCGATAAGTGATGGAATGACCGGGATCGATCGACTCAATTTCATAAGGACCAGAGGATGGCGGTGGCGTTAGCGATGTTTCAGAAAATTTATGTGTTGTGTAGAATTTTTTAGACAGCACAGGAATTTGCCCTAAAATTCCGGGAAGCTCCCGGTTGTTCGCGTTTTTAAGTGTAAAGACCACTTGTTCACTGCCATCTTGACCTTTTATGGCTTCAACTTTTTCAACATCCCCGTAATAAGTTTTATACATAGGTGCGCCCTCTGACCTTAACGTATTAAAGGAAAAGATGACGTCATCGGCTGTTATTTTTTCACCATTACTAAAATGTGCTTTGGGATTAAGCGTAAACGTTACAGAAAGTTTATCGGCACTGACTTTTATATCACTAGCGGCATAAGCATAAGAGGTGTTCACTTCGTCATAGGCGGGAGCGAGGAGAGTGGCATTTGTTTCCATCAGTCCTGAGGCTGGAATTCCTTTGATAATATAGGGGTTGAGCGAATCAAATGTGCCAAGAGCGCCAAGGACTAATTCCCCCTGTTTAGGTGCATCAGGATTGACATAATCAAAATGAGAAAAATTTTGAGGGTACTTAAGTTGTCCCCATGTTGAAATGCCATAGTCTGCTAGCGTGGGCGCTGAGAATGCAACGATTGCAGATGTAGCGAGAATAAGGTGTGCTTTTTTTGTCATACGCTCTGATGAACCTAAAAATAGATTAGTCTCTAAACCAAACACTAGAAGATTTAACAGGTCTGTGCAATTTTTTTGTGATTTTTATGAGAGACCTCTGTGTGCGTTTTTCAAAGCACAGGGTGATGCGGTTTTATTGTACCACATTTATTTTTTGTGGATAGCCCTTGACTTTTGAAGTGTTTTTCGCTAAAAAAAGCGTATCAAACATTAAAAAGTCTTTATTTCTATGAAAACAACTCGTTCTATGAAACCAGCCGATGTAAGGCATGGTTGGACGCTCATCGACGCAGAGAATCTTGTTCTCGGCCGTCTTGCGGCACTCGTGGCTAATCGTTTGCGTGGTAAACACAAAGCCTATTTTACACCCCATGTTGATTGTGGTGATTTTATTGTGATTGTGAATGCAGAAAAAGTGGCTCTTACCGGCAATAAGCTTGAGGATAAAGAGTTCTTTTGGCACACAGGCTATGCGGGTGGTATTAAAAGCCGCAAAATCGGTGAAATTCTCGAAGGGAAACATCCCGAGCGCGTCATTCAAAAGGCCGTTGAGCGTATGATCGCAAGTGGTCCTCTGCGTAATGCGATTATGCGCAAACTCAAAGTTTATGCAGGTCCTGCTCATCCTCACGATGCACAAAATCCTGTTAAGCTGGATGTTGCATCATTGAATTCTAAAAATATAAGGAGTCTCTAATCATGGCTGAACAAGAAAAAGTTGGTCTCGAAGACCTCAAAGCCGCTGTGAAAAACAAAGCGACTCCAAAAGCAGAAGGTACAGCAACCGTTAATGAGCCTGCGAAGCCTAAGATTGATGCTCAAGGTCGCTCTTATGCAACGGGTAAGCGTAAAAATGCCATTGCACGTGTGTGGATTAAAGCAGGCTCAGGTAAAATTATTGTCAATGGCCGTGAAGGTTCTGCGTACTTTGCACGTCCTGTGCTTCAGATGCTTATCAGTCAGCCTTTCCAAGCATCCAATCGTGCGGGTCAGTTCGATGTGTGGTGCACCGTAACAGGTGGTGGACTTTCGGGCCAAGCGGGTGCTCTTAAGCATGGTATCAGCCGTGCCCTTATCGGTTTTGAGCCAGATCTTCGTCCCGTTCTCAAGCAAGGTGGTTTCTTGACACGCGATCCACGTGTTGTTGAGCGCAAAAAATATGGTCAAGCCAAAGCACGTCGCCGCTTCCAATTCTCCAAGCGCTAATTTTTGCGTACCTTTCAACCCGTCCTTTCTCGTTTATGCGACATATGGATGGGTTTTTCTGTATTCATGTGCTGATCATAGGAAATTAAGGATAGGCAGGTTATTAGTCTATAGCCCCTCTCTTTAGTCAATGGCAAAACGCAATAAAGAATAATTTTTCTAAATTTATATAAAATTTCCTTGGATGATCCAAAATTAATTTTAACAAAATTTCTCAGCATTTCTTTGCACCCTGTTGCAGGCATACTTCTCCTCGGATGGGTGACACTGTGCCCCCTGATTTAGTGGAGGATTCGTAGCATAGCTTCCTTTTTAGGGGCTGGAAGATGGTTAAAAGGACACATAAAAAAGATGACTCTTCTTGCATATTTATATAAGCTATCGCTACATTTGTAATACCCCTGCGGACTTCGCATCTACGAGATCTAGCTGCTAGTGTAAGTATACTATGAAAGTAATTAAGGAAAAGTTAAAATAAGATATTTTTTTATACAATAAATTTATTTTATAGGCACAAAGTATGGATACATCTGCACTTGGTCTTCCTCTTGAGTATCAAAAATTACCGCAGTATTTTGATGCTTGGAACATAAACGAGGATACAGACTTAAAAAATAGCATTATTGAAAAACTTCTTAAAAAGCAGAAGGTTCAATCCGTTTTGGATTTTACGTGTGGTACAGGATCCCAAGTGTTTTTTTTAAAGAAACGTGGATATAGTACTGTAGGTGCAGATTTTAGCCCTGGGTTATTAGAGATTGCAAGAGCCCGCGCGTCAAGGGAAAATCTTGACATTACTTTTATTGATGGTGATATGCGTATACTAAAAGTAGCTGCTTTTGATGCCGTTATCACCATTTTCAATGCCATCGGCCATCTTGTGAGGGGGGATTTTGAAAAAGCGCTCTGCAATATCCACAGTAACTTAAAAGAAGGTGGTATCTATATTTTTGATATTCTTAACCTAGAGGCTATGACTGATGAAAGTGTTGCTGATCTCTCATATTTTATTCATAAAAAAGTAGGCGACACGCAAATTCTCTCTACGCAGTGCTCGACCCTTGATCGTGAGAAGGGTATTTTAACTTGCTATGATACAATTATGCTTCAAAAAAATGCAGAGAGACCAGAGCGCTTGCATAATACATTTTCACTACAACTCTACACAGAAAAAGAACTTCGCCATATGTTAGAGCGTAATGGTTTTGAAATGGTTGACGTATACGATATGGATGGCGCGAAATTTATCGCAAATGAATCGCCAAACATCCTGACAGTAGCTCGCAAAAAGTGATAGAATTGTGCTGCGTTCATCGTTAGCCCATTGGTTTTTTCCAGTACTCAAGGATACGTTTGAGAAATGTCTTCGCGATTCAGAAAAATATAATAATAAAATTAAATTTTTCCCTGAGGAAAAAAGGGTACAGTGTCAATCGGGTCAAAATTTTTTTCTGCGTACTTTGGAAAAAAGATTTCAGAAAAAGATTTGAGGGTGATTCTTACGTCCCCAAATTCGTTGATGAGTGATATCCCTTAGATCGTTGTGAGACCTTCTTGAATGGTTTTTTGACAGAAGGTAAGGGCGCTTTTCTTCCTACCAACGAGGTTTTGCGTTTTATAATTTTCGGTGCTCCAGGCTTTTCGCCCCAATGGTTGCCCTCGATGCCAAGAATACAATCAATCAAAGTCATGGTTGCGATCCAATGAAAAGATGTTTCTGCATTTTGTAAAATAACGATGCCGATTTGATGGGAGGGTAAAAAAGCAATAATATTACTAAAGCCCTTGACCCATCCGCCGTGAAAAAGAATTTTAGTGCCACGGTAATCTAAAACACGCCACCCCATCCCATAAGAAGAGGTCTTAAATTTTTGTCGATTGGCAGGATTTCGTGTAAAAAAATCCACCGCAGGGATCAAAGGACTGTGCAGCATATTCAGAGTTTGTGGGGTTAATGTTTTGGGTGCGGCTCCCATTTGTGAGGCTAAAAAAGCGGCCATGTCTGTAATAGACGCGTTCACACCGCCTGCAGGAGCAATTTCATAATAGCCTTTGCGGTATTGGCTGCAAACGGTGTATCCTCCAGATTTTGTTTTTTGATGGGGGTATGCACGATTTTTTTGGGCCATAAGCCCCTCATAGGATGCTGAGGCGTTGTGCATGTTAAGCGGCTTGAAAATATATGTGCGAAGGGCGTCTTCATAACTTTGTTGGATGGCTGCTTCTATGATAGGTGCGATAAGACCATAAGCCACATTATGATAATCGTACATTGTACCCGGGATTGTGGCACTTTCACTGCGGCCTAAGCGTTCAAAAATCTGATCACGTTTCAATTTCTCTGCCTCAACAAGGGCATTGAATCCAGCCCTTGAGATGCCCGATGTGTGCGTCAGCAAATGATGTAGGGTCAGCACACCCGGTTGGTAATTAAAATTGGGAAGATATTGACTGACTTTGTCTTGGGGTGCTATGAGTCCTTTTTGAAAAAGAACACCGAAAAGAGCGCTTGTGATTGTTTTCGAGACGGACCCTAATTGAAAAACGGTGTGGGGGGTAATAGGTTTTTGCGTTGCAAGAGACGTCACACCATAGCACTGGGTATAAACGGGTTTACCTTGAGAGACAATAACAGCAGCAAACCCTGGGATTCCTTTTGCTTTGGCAAGAGCAATGAGTTTTTGGTCAAACGAAGGAATAATTTTTTGAAGATTAACTGAGCCATGTGCAAAAGCAGAAAAAAAGAATAAAAAAACAAAGGATAAAAACGGCATATAGAATTTTTCGATGAAGAGGTAACACCGCTGAGTTTAAAAAAGATAGAAATGATGTGCAATGGAATTTTCCGAGGCCATGGCAAAAGCCCTAAAAATAGATTAGAATGGGTTCTGTTTTAAAATAAGGAATGTGAGAATGTCAGCTAAATTGCAACCCGTTCGGGGGACGCGCGATTGGATCGGGGTCGATTACGATCAATACAAAAGTCTTGTTGATGTGTGTGAGGCTCTCGTGCGGCATTATGATTATTCAGGATTTATCACACCTATTTTTGAAGATACCGCTGTTTTTACAAAAACACTTGGGGATACGTCTGACATTGTTGGCAAGGAGATGTACACTTTTACAGATAAAGGTGGGGAGAGTTTAACGCTTCGCCCTGAAGGAACAGCGGCAATTGTGCGGGGGATTATTTCAAATGGCATGACGCAAAATCTTCCCCTTAAGGTTTTTTACCATGGGCCGATGTTTCGCTATGAAAGGCCACAGGCGTTTCGCTATCGTCAGTTACATCAATTCGGCATCGAATGCATAGGTGTGGATCATCCACTAAGTGATGTGGAAGTGATTGCGATGGCGGCGCACCTTTTTAAAAACCTTGGGATGATTGATAAAATAACTCTTGAGCTTAATACGCTTGGGGATACAGAAAGTCGGGCTCTCCATCGCAGGGCGTTGGTTGACTATTTTTCGTCTCACAAGCAAGATTTATCTGAAGATAGTCAGCGCCGCTTAACGACGAATCCACTGCGTATTTTAGATTCTAAAGATGAGAGTGATAAAAAAATTAATCAAAATGCACCGCAGCTTATTGAATTTTTAAACGATTTTTCAAAAAATTATTTTGAGAGAGTCTGCGCAGGATTAACAGCCGGTGGCGTTTCCTATGTGCTTAATCCGCATCTTGTACGTGGTCTTGATTATTACAATCATACGGCTTTTGAGTTTACAACTTCTCATTTGGGGGCCCAAGGAACAGTTTTAGCGGGCGGACGTTATAATGGTCTTGTTGCGAATATGGGGGGTCCTGATTTACCGGGGATTGGTTGGGCTTTTGGGATAGAGCGTATGTTGGGGCTTGTCACATTGCCACAAAAAACGTCAGAGATTATTGCCGTGATTCCCTTTGATGAAGCTTTTGAAAATGAGGCCTTTATTTTAACGCAAAATCTCCGTGAAAATGGCTATTATGCGGAAATGATTTATACAGGAAATCCAGGAAAACGCATGAAGCGTGCGGATAAAATGGGGGCGAAAAAAGCTCTTATTCTTGCGGGAGATGAAATGGCACGCGGTGAATATATCTTGCGTGATTTAGCGAATGGCACACAAGAATGTTTAAGGCATGAAAACTTTAAAATGCTTTTTCATGCAAAAAATAGAGTGCAGTGATAAACAGATCCTAAAGGTATCCCATGAGTCTTTTGAGCGTTAAAAATCTGAGTGTGGGCTTCAAAGGAGCGAATGATTCCTTTGTGAGCGCTGTCAAAAAGATAGATTTTAATCTGCATGAGGGGGAAACGCTTGCTCTTGTAGGTGAGAGCGGTTCGGGAAAATCAGTGACAGGCCTTTCCCTTTTAGGACTTCTTCCAGGTTCTGCAAGAGTTACAGGTGATATTATTTATCATCAACAAAATCTGATGCATATGAAGGAGGCTGACCTCCAAAAAATCCGCGGTAAACACATTGCGATGATTTTTCAAGAGCCGATGACGGCTCTTAATCCCTTGCATACTATCGAAAAACAAATAGCCGAACCCCTTATCACACATGAGCGACTGACCTCAAAACAGGCATCCACCCACGTTCTTGACCTTTTAAAAAGAGTTGGGTTTCCCGAAGCCAAAGATCGTCTTCACGCGTACCCTCATCAACTTTCAGGAGGACAGCGGCAGCGCGTCATGATTGCAATGGCCCTTGCCTGTCGCCCTAAAATCCTTATTGCGGATGAACCTACCACAGCTTTGGATGTTACGATTCAAGCAGGTATTATTCGCCTCCTTCGGGATTTGCAAAGCGAATTTAAAATGGCGCTTATTCTTATTTCTCATGATTTGGGGATGGTCAAGAAATTTGCAAAGGGAAAAGATTCAACCATTGCCGTGATGCATCAAGGTGAGATCGTCGAGTCTGGTGAGATTCAGTCCGTGCTTTCAAAGCCTGCGCACGCGTATACACAGCATTTAATTGCATCAGAACCTCAAGGATCGCCGTTACCACTGCTTAAAAATGCAAAAAAAATACTTTCCTGTGAGGGTGTGAGTGTTACTTTTGGTAAGCCCAAGACATTTTGGCATCCTCATGGCCGTGAGGTGAAGGCGGTCAGTCATCTCTCCCTTGATTTGCATGAGGGAGAGACAATTGGGATTGTGGGTGAGAGCGGTTCTGGGAAAAGCACACTCGCCTATGCGCTGCTGCGTTTGCTTACGACAAAAGACAAAGGTAATATTATTTTTCAAGGAGAGTCCTTAAGTCAAAAAACAGAAAAAGAGCTGCGTGCGTATCGCGCAGATCTTCAAGTTATTTTCCAAGATCCTTTTTCTTCGCTGAATCCCCGTTTTTCTGCTGCACAAATTATCGGCGAGGGACTGCGGATTCACGAACCTCAATTAACCACCCAAGAGCGACGTTTACGTGTTCTTCAGAGCCTCAAGGAAGTTGGACTTAGTGAGGAACATTATGATCGCTATCCCCATGAATTCTCAGGGGGGCAGCGCCAACGCTTAGCCATTGCACGGGCATTGATTTTGAATCCCAAAGTCATTGTCCTTGACGAGCCCACATCTGCACTTGATCGTTCTGTACAGGCGGAGGTGATTGACCTTTTGCGCAATCTTCAGCGTCATCGAAAACTGAGTTACATTTTCATTAGTCATGACCTTAAGGTTGTGCGCGCCATGAGCCACCGTGTGCTTGTGATGTATCAAGGGGAATTAATCGAGTCAGGGGCTGTGGAGACGATCTTTAATGCGCCCCAAAAAGCTTATACACAAAAATTGCTCGCAGCCGCTCTTTAAAAATAGTGAAAATAAGCTAATCTTTAAGGTGAGGTAATTTTACAAAAGATAAACCCTATGCGGCTTTTCATTTTTATTCTGGTGATTTTTTTAATCTTTGATGCTGTTGTACATCCAAAGGAGGCAGAGACGGGGGTAATATTAGCTGAGAAGCGAAGAGAGCTTGTTGAGGAACTAAAAAAAGAGGGGATTACGGACCGGAACGTTTTAAACGCTATGGGCAATCTTCCACGGGAGATTTTTATTAAGCCCGCTCTTGAAAAGCGCGCGTATGAAAATAATCCTTTGCCGATTGGTGAGGGGCAAACGATCTCGCAACCGTATATTGTTGCGTACATGACCCAGGCGCTTGATATTAAAGATGGCCAAAAAATATTAGAAATAGGCACAGGGTCAGGTTATCAGACGGCTATTCTTGGTGAATTGAATCCAACGGGTGATATTTATTCGATTGAAATTCTTGAGGATTTGGCGATGCGGGCTAAAAAACTTTTAAAGGATTTAGGCTACGATCATATTCACGTTAAGTCCGGAGATGGCTATAAAGGGTGGCCCAGCCATGCTCCTTTTGATCGTATTATTGTCACAGCGGCGCCACCTTTTATGCCAAAAACGCTTCTCAGTCAGCTTAAAATAGGGGGCATTCTTATTGCTCCTATTGGTGAAGCAGGGGATGGTCAGTCCCTCATACGCATCGTTCGTGTATCTAAAATTAAGTTTCAAACGGAAAAATTGCTTGGCGTGCGTTTCGTGCCCATGGTTTCAGATACCGTAGACGGTGATCATCCTTAAACATTAGTTTTTTGTCTTTGTTGCTAAGAAGTTTCTGCCTTTTTCGTATATTTTTTTGAGGCTGAAATTTTTTTGGGTATTGGCTTTTGTGTTCACATGTTAGTTTTTCAATTTTGAGCAAATATTTCGCGGGAATTTTTCACAAAAATAATTGTGATGGAGGGAGCTGAATTCAAGGGTTCTTGTCTCCTTAAGGGGTGGTGGTACGGAGATTGTACGCGTTTTTTAGAAAAATTCTTCTACTAATGCAGTG